>SKSV01000293.1 GCA_007122815.1 Trueperaceae bacterium
CTCGATCCGTTCGCGCTGCGCTACTGCCTGCCCGATGGCACACCGGTGCTCGCGGACCTGCCGCAGCTGGCCTACCGCAGCGCTGCCGGTGGTGGGCGCGGCGTGCGGCACACCCTCAGGCGCGAGGCGTCGGAGACCTTCCTGGGGTTGGGTGAGGTGAGCGGGGGTATCGATCGGCACCATCGTCGTTACCGGCTGCGGCCAGGTGACGCTCTCGGGTACGACGCAGAGTTCTCCGATCCCCTCTACAAGCACCTGCCCTTCGTGGCCTCTCTGACGGCTGCCGGGCATGCCGCAGGCGTGCTCTACGACACCGGCGCGGAAGCCGTGTTCGACCTGGGTAGCGAGATCGACAACTACGTGGGCCCGTACCGCTACGCGGAGTTCCGTGCCCACGAGCTGGACCTCTACGTGCTCATGGGGCCGTCGCTGCCTAAGGTGGTGCGGCGTGTGCAGGACCTCACGGGGTACCCGCCGCTGCCGCCGCGCTGGTCGCTCGGGTACCTGGGCTCGACCATGCGCTACACCGACGCAGATGACCCTCGCTCGGAGCTGGAGGGCTTCGTCGCTGAGCTGCGCCGGAACGACATCGGCTGCAGCGGTTTCCACCTCTCCAGCGGCTACTCGTTGGGAGATGACGGCAGACGCTACGTGTTCGAGTGGAACCGCCGCCGGGTTCCCGACCCGGCCGGGATGTTGGAGCCTTTGGGCGGCGGCGGGATCCGCACGCTGGCGAACGTCAAACCGGCCTTGCTGGACAGCCATCCCGAGTACGCGGGGCTGGCGGCTGCCGGCGCCTTCGTGCGTGAGGAGGCGGGCGAGCGGCCCTACCTCAGCCGCTTCTGGGGCGGCTTGGGCAGCCACCTGGACTTCACCTCGGAGGTCGCTTACGACTGGTGGCGCGAGCGCCTTCGCGAGCGCATCCTTCAGGTGGGCATCGACGCCAGCTGGAACGACAACAACGAGTTCGACCTCGCTGACGAGAGCGCTCGCTGCCACGCCGGTGAGGTCGGCGACCTGCGCCCGGTGCTCACGCTGCTGATGAACCACGCTAGTCGCGCCGCGCAGCGCGAGGTCCGGCCTGAAGCGCGCGACTACCAGGTCACGCGCTCTGGCGGGCTCGGGACGCATCGCTACGCCCAGACTTGGTCGGGCGACAACGTCACCAGCTGGAAGACCCTGGCCTACAACGTCCCCATGGGGTTGTCGATGTCGCTCTGCGGTTGGGCGAACCACGGCCACGACGTGGGAGGGTTCGCGGGGCCGGCGCCGGACGCCGAACTCCTGGTGCGCTGGATCGAGCAGGGCGTCACCATGCCGCGCTTCACGATCCACTCCTGGAACGACGACGGAAGCGCCACCGAGCCATGGTCGCACCCGGAGGTACTGCCGCTGGTGCGGCGACTGATGTCGTTGCGCACGGCGTTGGTGCCTTACCTGGCGACGCTCCAGCGCGACTCGTGCGAGCGGGGAGCGCCGCTCACGCGGCCGCTGGTCTACTCCTTCCAGGCCTGGCCGCCTGGCCGGCGCGAGAGCTTCGTCCACATGCTCGGCGACGCCTTGCTTGTAGCTCCGGTGCTGGAGCCCGGTGTTCGCAGTCGGCCCACGCTGCTGCCTCCCGGCCGCTGGTTGGAGCTGAGCACCGGGCGCGTGCTTCCCGGTGAACGCTGGTCGCGACTGGACGCGCCACTGGGTTCGCCGCCGCTGCTGCTGCGCGAGGGGTTCGCGCTGCCGTTGGCCTGCCCCGGTCCTGACGAAGGCGGTCCTGAAGAAGGCGGTCTTGACGAAGGCGGTCTTGACGAAGGCGGTCGCGCGCCCGCTTGGTTGGCGGGTGGGGCGCACGCAGCGCCGCCGGCCATCGAGTGGCTGGCGTTCCCGGACGGCGCCGGCCAGGTCCGCGGAGAGCTCGTCTGGGACGATGGGGTCAGCCGTGCGCATGAGCGCGGCTCGCTGGATCGCTTCGAGCTGAGCGGCGCCATGGAGGGGGACACGTACACGCCGAGCCTGCGCGTCTGCAGTGCCGCTTCGGGTTGCGGCGTCGGCCCCCACGGGGTTCTGGTGCCTGGATCGAGCCTGCGGCTTCAGTGGTTCGGCGCACGCTGGGCGCGTGTCGCCTTGCGTGTGCAGAGCACCGGGGCCGGCTAGCGTTCGGGTGTCTAGGCGCGCCAGGGGCGACACGTTGGTTGAGTAATCGACTAACCACTTGATTAATTGTTGAGGATGTGCTTGAATACTCACGGAGGTTGCTATGGAAGGCCGTGAGTTCAAGGACGCCGCGTTCGAGCACTTCGCTCGGGCGGCATCCGCCTTCGGAAGCCCGAAGCGTGTCGAGATCATCGACCTTCTGGCCCAGGGCGAACGGGCCGTGGAGTCCATCGCCGAGGTCACCGGCATGTCGATGGCCAACACCTCGCGGCACCTACAGGTCCTGCGTTCGGCTGGCCTGGTGGTAGGACGGCGCGACGGGTTGCACGTGCGGTACCGGCTCGCTGGTGAGTCGGTGCGGGAGGGCTATCGCGCTCTCAGGGCTCTAGCCGAGGACCGCATCGCCGAGCTGGGCCAGCTCAAAGCCGCCTTCTTCGGCGAAGTCGACGGTGCGGAGGCGATAGGTATCGACGAGCTGATGGCCCGCGCCGACCGCGGGGAGGTGATGATCGTGGACGTTCGGCCCAGGTTGGAGTACGACTCGGGCCACCTACCAGGTGCGGTGAGCATCCCGCTCGAACACCTGAATGCACACCTGGCCGAGATGGATCCCGAGACCCCCGTGGTCGCCTACTGTCGAGGCCCGTACTGCGTGCTGTCGGCGCATGCGGTGTCGCAACTGCGCAGCCGCGGTGTGGACGCGCGCCGACTCGACGGCGGACCGCTCGAGTGGAGCGCGGCTGGACTCCCGCTCGCAGCCCAGGCCTGAGCCCCTCCCGCACGGCACCACGCTGAGCCTCTCCCGCACGGCACCACGCCACGACGAGCCCGACCCCAGCACATCAGGTCACTACACAGGAGCAGAGCCATGCATGTACTGATGATCCTCAACGACCCTCCATACGGCACCGAAGGCGTCTACAACGGCTTGCGGTTGGCCATCAACCTGCTCACCAAGCAGGCCGAGTCGCACGACCTCAGCCTGGACGTCTTCTTGCTGGGCGACGCCGCGAGTGCCGCCAAGGCCGGGCAACGGACCCCCAGCGGGTACTACAACACCGAGAAGATGCTGATCAGCGTGCTGCGCAAGGGTGGCAAGGTGAAAGTGTGCGGGACCTGCATGGACGCTCGCGGACTGAGCGACCCCGACCTGGTCGAGGGCGCATCGCGCAGCACCATGGACGAGTTGGCTGAACTGAGCCTCGCCGCCGACAAGGTGCTGGTCTTCTGATGAACGGATCGGCACCACAGACGGTGCTGGTCGCTGGCGGCGGCATCGGAGGCGTCGCGACCGCGAACCGTCTGCGCCGACGGTTGCCTCGTCGACACCGCGTGGTGCTGATCAACCGCGAAGCCGACTTCCGCTTCGAGGCATCCTACTTGTGGGTCATGAGCGGCGCTCGCCGCCCAGCGCAGGTCACGCGCCCCCTAGATGGGCTGCGGCGCCGCGGCGTCGAGGTGGAGATCGGCACCGTGACAGGGCTGGATCCGAGCGAGCGGAGCGTGGCCGTGGATGGCCGGTCGGTGTCCGGCGACCACCTCGTGGTGAGCCTGGGGGCGGAGTGGGCCAGCGACCGAGTCCCCGGACTGGCCGAGCATGGCCACACCTTCGCCACGCTCGCAGGCGCGAGTCGCCTCGCACGAGAGCTCGAGCGGTTCGACGCCGGACGCGTCCTGGTGGTCACGGCCTCGCCACTGTACAAGTGCCCGGCCGCACCGTACGAGGCCGCGCTGCTGATCGACGCGGGGTTGCGCAAGCGCGGCGTGCGGAGTCGAGTTCAGGTCGCCGTGCGCAGCGCTGAACCGGCACCCATGCCGGTGGCAGGCCCAAGCGTCTCCGCGGCCGTGGAGCAGCTGCTCGTTAGCCGCGGCATCGAGTACCGCTCAGGCACCCAGATCACCGCAGTGGAGCCGCGCTCGGCCAGCTTCGGGGAGTCCAGCGAGGAGTTCGACCTGCTCGTCTACATGCC
>SKSV01000184.1 GCA_007122815.1 Trueperaceae bacterium
CGGCACAGCCACAGCCCGCGCGTCGTCCGCCATGCCTCACGACCACCGCACCGCAAGCACACGAACCCGTCCGGCCAGCGCAACGCAAAAAGGTAGTCACGGCAACGATCCTCGTCACTGAACCGCTGCTCGAACTCCAACAGGGTACGAGGATAGTCCTGCACGACAAAACCAACGGTATGCCACGCGAGAAGGTTGAGTCAAGTGCATACCCCTAGGGAATCTTGACATCCATCAGGCCAGAACAACTCGCAACTCATGTGTCAGTAGATCCCAAAATCAACCAGAGTTCCAGGCCCAGAGGTGCAGAACGTGGGACACGCCTCAGCCCACCCGCCAGTGACCAAACGCTGTTGAGCTTTTGCCCCACGGCGTCAGGCTTTGGCAAGGAGCGCCGTCATCTCACCCATCGGTAATGGCTTGCTGAAGAGGTAACCCTGCATGTGGTCGCATCTCAAGAGACGTAGTATGCGCGCCTGTTCTTCGGTTTCGACGCCCTCGGCTACGACAGAGAGCCTGAGTGACTGCGCGAGCGAGATGATCATCTGCGCGAGTGTCATGGCGCCCGACTCCTCCAACATCGTGGCGACGAACGAGCGATCGATCTTGATCGTGTCCACCGGGAGTTTGGCCAGATACCCGAGCGAGGAGTGGCCTGTGCCGAAGTCGTCTATCGCGATCTTCACTCCCAACGCGCGCAGGGCATTCAGCTTCTCGGTGTTCGCCGGCATGTTCGCCATGAGGAGGCTCTCAGTCAGCTCTAGGTCGATCGCCGGCGCGCTTCCTTCCCGGCTGATCGCAGCCGTGACCACGCTCACGAAGTCCGGCTGTCGCAGCTGCACCGCGGATATGTTGACCGCGATGCGCGGCGCTGCAAGCTTCCGGTCGACCCACTCACGGTAGTCCGCAGCCGCCTGCCTCAACGCCCATGATCCGACCTCCAGGATCAACCCCGTCTCCTCGAGCAGCGGGATGAACTGCATCGGCGGCACCAGACCGCATTCGGGACTCTGCCAGCGGATCAGCGCCTCGACTCCGGCAATGTGGCGCGTCTCACTGTCCACCATGGGTTGATAGTGGAGCACGAACTCCTCATGTTCCAGCGCTTTGCGGAGCTGGTTCTCAAGGCTGAAGCTTCGCGCCACCGCTTCGGTCATCGCCTGCGTATAGAAGAGATATCGATCGCCGGTCTGCTTTGCCTTCTTCCAGGCCGCCTCCGCGTTGGCGAGAAGCTTCTCGCTCTCCACGGCGTCATCCGGGTACATCGCCACACCAGCTTTTCCCGACACCCTGACCTCGTGCCCGTCGAGCATGAACGGACTCTCGAAACAAGCCTGCAGCGTGCTCTCGAGTCGACGCGCCGAATCCTGCTCGCTCTGTACGTCTCGGAGCACCAATGCGAAGGTGTCGGCGCCAACGCGGGCAAGCCCCTCGCCACCCCCTGAGGCGTTCGTGAGGCGTTCAGCGATCTGTCGCAGCAACAGATCACCCACCCTCATCCCCATGGAGTCATTGATACTCCTGAACTGGTCGACATCGAGGACACAGACCGCCAGCTTGTGCATCTCACTGTCTGCGACGCGAAGACGCTCTGCCAGCCTATCCAGAAGCAGCGTCCTGTTCGGCAGGTCCGTGACGGTATCGTAATAGGCCAAATAGTTGAGTCGTGCAGTCTTCTCGATGACCTCGAGGGCGAAGGAGATGTCGCCGGCGACATCCGTCAGCAACTCCATCTCGTCATCGTCGAAGAACCCCTTCTCAGCCGCATAGAGCAGGAGCACGCCGACCAACTTCGACTCCTGATGCAGCGGTAACACCACCAGCGAGCGATAGCCCCGCCGTAATGCCGCTTCACGCCAACGCGCCATGCGTACATCCGACTCGATGTCATTGCAGATGACCGCGGCGTCCTGGCGCAGCGCCTCGGCAAGCAGCAAGCAGGAGGCCGGCCCGCCTTCTCGTGCCGTCAACTGGATCTGGTCGAGATAGCCGTCGTCGGTTCCCGCCCGCGCGGCCGGCGTGACGTCCAGCCCATTGGCGTCGAGCAGTCCGATCCACGCCATCCCGAACCCGCCTTGCTCTACCGCGATGCGGCAGGCCTCCTCCAACACCGCCTGCCGCTCCCGGGTTCGAACGATGGTCGTGTTGATCCCGCTCAAGAAGGCGTAGACGCGGTTCAGACGCCGTATGCGCGCCTCCTGCCTCTTCAGGTCGGTGATGTTCCGGCCGATGGTCGAGAAGTACTCAGTGGCGCTGTCCTTGCCCGGGTGCGCGATGATGACCTGCGATATGGGAATCTCCCGCCCATCTTGTGCCACGAAAGCGGTTTCGCCGCTCCACGTACCGTGGCGCCGCGCACTCGGTATCCCCGTCTCGAGCACCAGCTTGCGCGCCCAGTCGGAGTAGCCATCACCGATAGACACCTCGGAGACAGCCTGATCCGTTCCGTAACCAAGCATCCTCTGGCCTGCCTGGTTTATGAAGAACACGCGGCCGTCCGAATCGCCGGTCGCCACGAAATCGGGCGTGGCCTCCAGGATTGCCACCAACCTCGCCTGCTGCTCCTCGAAGGGCTTTCTCTCCGCGATCTCAGCGCTCAGCGCCGCGGTCCGCTCCTCCACCAGCCGTTCCATATGCTCGTGTAACTGCGCGCGCGCCAGCGCCACGGCGATCTGGTTGCCGACACCGAAGAGGATCTTCAACTCCTCATCGGTGAACAGCCCCTCATGCGACCCGCCCAGGTTCACGAGGCCTATGGTGCGATCGCCGACCCATAGCGGGATCGCGGCGTGATAGTGCAGTCCCTGCGTGTCGCCGGCGGCCGCTCTCAACCGCTCACATTCCAGGATGTTGGCCGCCGAATCGAACTCGCCGGAAAGCAGCCGGCGCCGGCATGCGCACTCACCGTCCAACGCGCCGGGCGCCTGAAGCGCCGGAGGCAGATTGCGCGCGGCGGCCAGCCGGAACCCAGATTCGCCTTCCCGCAGAGAGATCCAGCCGGCCTGAACCCCGGGCAGAGACATCGCGCGCTCCAACGCCGTTTCGGTCACCTGAGCCTCGCTCGTCGCCTTGTTGAGTCCGTCGGCGATGTGAAGGAGCCCGTTGAGCACGTGGTGGGAATGCGCCAGCTCGCCCTCCCGGACGGTGAGCTCCCCGTTGACGTAGGTGGCCTGCTCGTAGGTGGAGATCAGCAGGTCGAGAATCTGCTGGCGCTCGGAGGTGATGAAGTGCCGCCGGCCGCCCAGGCTGATCTCGATGCCGTTACACATCTTCTGGCTCCTGCGCAGCTCCAAACTCATCAACAGGTAGCCGATGCGATTCAGCAGGTAGTCCGCCTGATACGGCTTGCGGAGAAAGCTGTCCGCGCCGCACTCGAGGCCGAGAATCACGTCGTGCGGCTCGGAGAGCGACGTGAGAAGCATGACCGGAATCTCCTTCAGCACCTCGTCGCTCCTGAGCGCCTTGCACAGCCCATACCCATCCAGCTCCGGCATCACGATGTCGGTGATGACGATGGTTGGCGGGCGCTGGCGGGCGATCTCGAATGCTTCTCGCCCATTGGCGGCGCTCGTCACGGTGAACCCGCGCTCCTGCAGCAGGTGCTGGAGTTGTTCACGTTGTGTGGCGCTGTCCTCGACGATCAGGATCTCGACATCGCGCTTGTCGACTCTTGGAGTATCCATGCCGCCCCCTTCTCAGAGCCCGCTCTTGGCCAACTTCGCTAGCACGTTTGCGGCCCTGTCGGACGGGAGAACGAGGGTCGCGGCGTCTAGCTTGGTCGCCTCACCCGGCATGCCGTGTACCACCGAACTGGCCTGGTCCTGGGCGAACGTGACTGCGCCCTCGTCCCGCAACAGCTTCAGCTCGACGGCGCCGTCGCGCCCCACCTTCATCTGCAGCTCGTCCGCTGCCATGTGCACGTTGCCGTCGAGGATCGGCTGGCCGTGCTCGGCGATGTGGACGGGGAGGCGCGACGAGTGCGCCAGCCACGCTACGAGCCCTCGAGCGAAGCCGGTCGCCGTGTGCTTGACGATGAGGCGCCCTCACGGACTCACGCTGCCACGGCAACCGACTCCTTCGTGGCATCGGCCAGTGCGGCCGTGACCTCGGC
>SKSV01000172.1 GCA_007122815.1 Trueperaceae bacterium
CGGCATGAATGCGCGCTGCTACTCCTCGGTGAAATAGTCGCTGTCTATCCGTCTGACCGGGTAGACGTTCACGTTGCTGGTTCCCACCTGGTGTTCAATCATCAGGCGCGCGAGCTCTTCGCCGTCGATCAGCACAACGCGATTTTCGATACGGCTGACGTAATCTACTGCGTCCGCGGTGTAGCGCGAGGTTGTGATGAAGATGCCCTTGCGCGCCCGCTGTCCCTGCAGCGCACCGACAAACTTGTGGATCTCGGGACGGCTGACCGGATTCTCCCAGCGCTTGGCCTGCACGTAGATGGCTTCCAGTCCGAGACGGTCCTCTTTGATGATTCCGTCAATCCCGCCGTCGCCGCATCGCCCCACAACCTGCTCGAAAAAGCCGGGAGATGAAACAGGCAGCGCTCGCAGCAGGTCGCACGCCAGCCATTACCGTCTTCAGCAGATCCATTGTAAGAAGCCGGCGGGCTTCACGTTCAATATCATTGCCAACTCCAGCATAGTGGCGGCATGCGGTTAACTACTACCGCAAACCTGTTCGCCAGATCTCGAAGACGGCCGCACCGCTCGGATAGCCCCTGTGATGTAGTCCAAGTTTTCGTCCGCCCCCCTTGGGGAGTTCTAATTGCGGCTGAACAGTTCAATCGTGATTTACGGGATTAGGCGTTGCTCCATCGGATATCAGTATCGTATAGTAGGATTTCCTTCGTGGCAAAAACGTAACCCTCGCCAAGGGCTATTGATTGGAGTGTGTATGAGCGAGATGAACCAGGTTTTGATTGTCGTTGGTGACGCATCAGAAACGGTCGACACTTTGTATCCGTACCTCCGAGTTCAAGAGGAGGGATTCAAGCCGGTGGTTGCCGGTCCTGAGAAACGCAAATATAACATGGTGCTTCATGAGATACCGACGGCTGGGTGGGATATCACGAGAGAGTTTGAAGGTTATACAATCGAGGCCGATATCGCTTTCTCCGACGTAGACCCGGAAGATTTTGTTGGCGTCTTTTTCTCCGGTGGGCGTGCTCCAGAGTATATCCGTTACGATCCTTCTCTCGTCAGACTTACTCGGGCGTTTTTTGCCGCGAACAAACCGGTTGCATGTGTATGTCACGGTGTCGAGATTCCCGCATATGCCGGTGTGGTAGAGGGTCGTCGAATGGCTACGGTTCCAAAGTGCAGGTTCGATCTAGAGGTTTGCGGTGGCACGTTTGTTGACAAGCCGTGTGTCATAGACGGCAACCTGGTAAGCGGGCGAACCTGGCACGATCACGGTCAGTATATGAAGGCATGGATCAATCTGCTTCTGGAGTGGAGAGACGGTAGCGCTCCGCGGTTATCGTCTACACGCCAATGAGACCAATGCCTGCTTGATGTTCCGAGTAAAACTCATGAACCAGCGCGTCTTGCCAACCAGGCTCAAGACGATTAGCAGGATCAGCACGATTGAGATCGGCCGGGTGAAGAACGGCATGATACTGCCATCGGTGAGTACCAGTGCGCGGCGCAGATTCTTGTCGAGAATATCGCCGAGAATGATTCCGAGCACCATCGGCGCAACCGGGTAATCCATCTCCTGCATCACGTAGCCGATTATGCCGAAGGCAACCATGATAACGATGTCGAACTGGCGCGACTCCACCGCGTAGGCACCGATCACGCACAGCACAAACACCACCGGCATCAGTTTGGTCCGCGGTATCTCGAGCACCTTGACCAGCGCTCGTACCATCGACAGTCCCAGGATCAGCATTGCGGTGGTAGCTAACAGGAACATGGCAACCACAGAATAGACAAACTGCGGGTTCTCGATCATGATCAGGGGCCCGGGGCGGACACCGTGGATGAACATCGCCGCCAGAAGCACCGCAGCAGGTGCCGAGCCGGGGATCGCCAGCGCCAGCACCGGAATAATGGCCCCGCCAACCGCAGCGTTGTTGCCGGCTTCGGCGGCCATCAGCCCCTCGATACTGCCCTTGCCGAATTTCTCCGACTCTTTGCTCGAGCGCCGCGCAAAGTCGTAGCTGACCCAGGCTCCGATATCTTCTCCGACGCCGGGAATGGCACCGACAAAGGTACCGATCAATCCGGAGCGGATGATCGTCTTCCAGTATTTGGCGAACTCCTTGATGCGCGGAATCACGTGCGTTATCTCGGACTTGATGACCTCAACGCGAGTGTGCTTCATCATCATGATGACTTCGGCAAAGCCGAATGCTCCAACCATCGCCGGGATCAAACGGATACCGCCCGATAAGTATACATTGCCGAAAGTAAAACGCACATGTGCATGGATCCCTTCCATACCAACCATCGCAACCATCAATCCGAAAAAGCCCGCTATCCAGCCCTTCAGCGGATCCTTGGGTGCAGTCAACGTACCGCTGATCACCACTCCGAAGATCGCTAACCAGAAGAACTCGAACGACTGGAAGTTCAGGGCAAAGTTCCCAATCACCGGCGTGAACATTGCCAGCATCACCATGCCAATCACCGAGCCGAAAAATGACCCGGTCGTCGCCAACCCTATCGCCTGCCCCGCTTTGCCCTGTCGGGCAAGCGGGTGTCCGTCGACCGCGGTGGCCGCGTTGGCCGGAGTACCCGGAATATTCAGTAAAATGGCGCTACGGCTGCCTCCGTAGATGGCCCCGATGTACATGCAGATCAGGATCAGCACCGCGTTGCCCGGCGGCAGGCGAAAGGTCAGCGTGGTCATCAACGCGATACCCATCGTTGCGGTCAGCCCGGGCAACATACCGACAATGATCCCAAGCTGGGTTGCCCATAACACGGCGAACAGCGTTCGCGGTGTCATGAATTCGCCAATACCGAGCACCAGCATGCGGAGTCCGTCGAGCATCATAATTGGCTACTCCTATGGCAGACGGACGAGAAACAGATAGCGAAACACCGTTGATACGAGCACCGCTGTCAGCAACGCTTCAACACCGGCAAAGGCAACACGTCCTTTCTGCCGCCTTAGTGGATAATCCCGTCGGTACTCGAAAAGCAGAATGAAACCAAACACAAAGATGAAGGTCGCCGCCGGATACCAGAGTCGGCCGACAATCCCAACCGCGTAGAACAAGCAGAAAAGCAGCGTAACCAGCACCCGTCTTAACTGCGGCACGGACAGCAGTTCGGCGATGCGCGCGCGTGTGAGCCCCAGCGCGTACCCCCTGTGCAGTAGCGATCGCGCAAACATCATCACGCTCATTACTGTGATCGCGACTCCGAGCAGCCCCGGCACCAGACCAGGGACTGTATACGGATTTATGTTGCGGTGTTCGAGTCTGGGCATCTGAACCGATAACACAACGATCATGATACCAAAACCCATCAGCACAATCGAAGCCAGAAAGTCAGCCCTGTGCATCTGACCTTGTGGCTGCGCCTGTTCTGCGTGGTGCATATCCGCCATACATCCCCCTATGGCACAAAGAACGATCACTACGGTGCTACCCCACCGGAATGGGGCAGCACCGTGAACTATAGCAAGAATAATAGTCTACGAGAAAGACCCTATGGTCGCGGAATACCTATTTGGTCCGGACTGATGACGGCGTCGCCACTATCATATTTCATCCATGCGTCCAGTTGCACCATTGGAAACGACTTCTGTACGGCTTCTTCCCCGTACGCAGGATCAAAGACTACCGCGTTCTCTCGCGCCCAAGTGCGGAGACTCTCGGAAGTCATGATGTGATTCTCCCAGATCTGGTCCAATGTGTCAGTGACTTCCCGAGGTACATCGCGTGGGACAAAGATTCCGAAATAGAAGGGCGCTGACTCGAAGTCCGGTACCCAGTTCGTAATCGGAGGAATAGGGTCCGCTACGCCTTCAATCTCCAGTGCTTGATCTGCCATTACAGCGAGTGGTCGGAGCCTGCCGGCTCGAATCATATCGACCTGCTCAACTGAAAGCTGAGGGACAGCTTCGACCTCACCGCCAACAGTGGCTGTAACGGCGGGTGCACCACCGTCGTAAGTAACATGGCGATAGCGAATTCCCGTGAACTTGCTCAGTAGCTCCATTGCGGTGTGCCCCGCAGAGTTTACGCCTGCTGTTCCAACTGTTACCTGTCCCGGGCGGGCTTCAA
>SKSV01000094.1 GCA_007122815.1 Trueperaceae bacterium
GCGCGCGGCAGCCTCTTCACGCAGGCGCTGGTGCGATCGCGCGGCGGCTTCCTCCTCGGCTGCGATCCGCGCCTGATCCCGCGCCCGCAGCCTCGCCCCCTCGGCCACTTCGCGCAAGTTGCGCAGCTCTTCTTGGGCTGACTGAAGCTCTTCCAGGAGCTGGGCAGCGTCGGCGGCTGCACGCTCGGACTCGGCCTCGGCCTGCTCGAGGTCGCTAGCCGCGCCCAGGACCGACGTTCCGGTCTGACGGGTGCCGCCCGACATCGCGCCGCTGGCGTCCAGAACGTCACCGAGCGTGGTGACCAGCCGCGGTCTCCGGCGCTGCGAGCGGGCGAGCCTAGTGGCGACCTCCATGGACTCGACGACCGTAGTGCCGGCGAGCAGGTGCTCAGCTACCTTGCGGAAGCGACCGTCGACCTCGACGAGGTCCAGGGCACTGCCCAACACACCTGCGCCCTCCAACCCTGGGGTGGCGGGCGTAGCGTCCGACCTGAGGAGGTCTAGTGGCAAGAGCGTGACCCAGCCGCCTTGGGCCCGCACGTGCGCCAACAGCTTCGTGGCGGTGTCGGCCGTGTCCACCACGACGTACTCTGCTCGCCTTCCGAGCGCGGCCGCCAGCGCCGTGCGGTAACGCTCCGGCACGCTCAGCAAGTCGGCGACGGAGCCGATCACGCCCTGGATGCCGGAGCTCAGCGCGTGCCTTGGGCCCTGCGCGTAGCCCTGCCGGGCTTGCCACGCCGAGCGTTGCCTCGCCAGCGCACGCGATCGCGCCTGCGCCTCACCAGCCGCCTCGCCGTGCCGTGCCTGGAGGTCTATGAGCCTCTCTCGGGCCCCCTCCAGCGCCTCCTCGTGAAGCGCGAGGTCGGCTTCGCTGGCCCGCGCGCTCTCCTTAGCGAGCTCGGGATCCGGCGGGTCGTTCGTCGCCAGTGCCTCCGCGTGCTCGCGCGCGCTCTCGAGCTCCTCGCGCAGTGACGCCAGCCTGCTCGAGTGTGCGCTCCAGGCGCCCTCTGCGCGCGACACCTCCTCGAAGAGCTGCGTCCTGGCGAGCGCCGCCTCTGCCGCGACCGCGGCAGCCGCGGCCGCCGCTTCGCGGCTCTCGTCGGCTTCGGAGTCAGCGACGCGCACCTCCTCCGCGAGCGCTGCGGGGTCGCCTGCGGGGGCCTCGGGCTCTTCGAGCGTCTCCAGCTGGCCGATCTCGGCGATCCTGGCGGCGCGTCTCTCGGCCAGGTCGTTGGCGCGTTCGCGGGCGCGCTCCGCTTCGGAACGCGCCAAGGCCGCAACCCCACGCTTCTGCTCCGCTTCGGCGGCAGCCTCGCGATAGCGGGCCTCGGCGGCCTGCAACGCGCTCCGGTTGGCGCCCACACTCTCCCGCGACCGCACCAGCGTCGCCTCTTGCTCCAGGATCGACTGCTCGGCCGCCGCCTCGCGGTTCCTCAGGTCCCGGACCTCCTTGGCGAGCGCGTCGACGCGGGCGTGCGCGGCGGTCACGCGGAGCACGAGCGCCTGGCGAGCCAGCTCGTCGTGCCTGGCGGCCTCCGCCGCCTCCTCGCTCAAGCGTTCGACCTCGGTACGCTGGTCCTCCAGGACGGTCTCGAGGCGCTCCAGGTGGGAGCGAGCCGTGGCCAGCCGTGCTCCGGTCTGCTCGCGGCGGTGCGCGAGTCGCGCGACCCCGGCCGCCTCCGCCACGTACTGGAGGAGCTTCTCCGGGTCCGCCATGAGCACGCCCGCGACCTCACCTTGGCCTATCACCGCGACTCCAGCCGTGCCAAGACCGGAACCCGCGAGCGCCTCGTCGATGTCGACGAAACGCGCGACCTTGCCGTTGAGCCTTAGCGTGCTCGATCCCTCGCGGTCGAGGTCTCGCCGGATGACCAGCCGGCGTTCGCTGTCGCGCAGCTCCACCTCGACCTCGGCGTAACCCATGCCGCGCTTCCCGGCGGCACCGTGGAAGATCAGGTCGATCTTGTCGTCCGCGCGGTACTGCCGGGCGCGTCCCCCGCCGGTGGCCCACTTGAGTGCGTCGAGGATGTTCGACTTGCCGGCGCCGTTGGGGCCGACCACGGCGGTAACGCCCGGGTCGAACTCGAGCGTCGTGCGGTTGCCGAAGCTCTTGAAGCCCGCCAGCGTGAGGCTAGTCAGGCGCACGCAGAGACCTCCACCGAGACAGGCGCGAGAAGAGCCCCTGGACCACGCGTGTTCAAGCCCCCGGGCGTGCCAGCGAGCGCAGCAGGGCTGCGCTCACGCGGATGCCCTGGAGGTAGTCGCTCACCGCGAACCTCTCGTTCGGCGCGTGGGCGCGGTCGTCCTCCTGCCCGAACCCCACCAGTAGCGGCTCGGCGCCCAGCAGGCGTTGGAAGTCGGCGACCACCGGGATCGAGCCACCGCTCCTGGCGAACACCGGATCGCGCCCCCAGACGTGCCGCAGCGCAGCGCTCGCGGCCGCCACGCTGGGCGCATCGAGCGGCGTCATGGCGGGGTAACCGAGGCCTTCGGATCGCACTCGAACTTCGATGCCGTCCGGTGCATGAGCCTGGAGGTGAGCACGCAGCTTCTGCAGCACGTCTCTAGGGTCCTGGTCGGGGACGAGCCGGCAAGACACCTTGGCCATAGCCTCGGCGGCGATGACCGTCTTGGCGCCTTCGCCCTGGAAGCCCCCCGACAGACCGTTCACGTCCAGAGTCGGTCGTGCCCAGAGCCTCTCCAGGAGCGTGAACCCGGGCTCACCCGGGGTCGCCTCTATGCCCACCTCGCGTCGGAAGGCGGCCTCGTCGAAAGGCACGCGGCCGATGGCGGCGCGCTCCTCGTCCGTGAGCTCGAGCACGTCGTCGTAGAAGCCCGCGACGCTGATGCGGCCGGAGTCGTCCTTGAGCCCGGCGAGCAACCGGCAGAGGGCGTCCAGCGCGTTCGGAACGCCACCACCGTAAGCTCCAGAGTGCATGTCGCGGTCGGCTCCCCGCAGCTCGACCGTCACGTACGTGAGCCCCTTTAGGCCGTACGTGATCGTCGGTACCCCAGGGGCGACCATCGCCCCGTCCGAGATGACCACCACGTCCGCAGCCAGCTCCTCCGCGTGCTCCTCGATGAACGCGGGCAGGTTCGGGCTGCCGATCTCCTCCTCGCCCTCTATGAGGAAGCCGAGGTTGACCTCCAGGCTGCGGTCGACGGCCAGCAAGGCTTCGACGCCCTTCACGTGGGCGTAGACCTGCCCCTTGTCGTCCGACGCCCCGCGGGCGGTTATCACGCCGTCCTCCACGACGGGCTCGAACGGGTCGCCGTGCCAAAGCTCCAGCGGTTCGGGCGGTTGCACGTCGTAGTGGCCGTAGACGAGCACTCGCGGCGCCCCCGGAACGTGGGGTCCGCGAGCGGTCACCACCGGATGGCCCGGTGTCTCGTGCACGGTTGCCTGCAGCCCCACCCGCCTCAGGGCCGCGGCGCTGAACTCGGCGGCGTCGCGCACGGCGTCCTTACGATCTCGGTCGGTCGAAACCGACGGGATGCGCAGGAACTCCACCAGCTCCTGCAGCAACCGACCCTTCTCGGATGCGACGTACTTCTCGACCGTCATGAGGGGTACGCTACCACCTGCTGCACGCACGCCCGCTGCTTACCCAGCAGCCCTCGCGAGAGCGGCGGCTTCTCGCGCGAGCCGCCGCTCTCGCGCGAGCCGCCGCTCGCGACGTCAATGGTCCTCGCCCCGTGCCCGCCGCAGTAGAGCTCCCAGGATAGCGGCGTCCTCCTCGGCCTCCTCCTCTACGTCATCGGGCGCAGGGAGAGCACGGATGTCGCGCATCTGCGCCTGCAGGCGGTCTTGGAGCGAGCCGATGCGCCGCTCCATGCGCGACTGCAGGTCGTCGAGCGTGCGGCGGAGCTTGATGATCTCCTCTACCCCGTCGAGGTTCACGCCCAGCTCTTGGGTGAGGCGCCGGATGTCGCGCAGCTGCTCGATGTTCCGCTGCGAGTAGAGTCGCGTCTTGCCGGCGGAGCGCGAGGGCTCGATCAGCCCCTTGCGCTCGTACAGCCGCAGGGTCTGGGGATGCATGTCCACCAGCTCAGCCGCGACGCTGATCACGTATAGCGGCTTGTCC
>SKSV01000239.1 GCA_007122815.1 Trueperaceae bacterium
CGGCACAGGCTGACGCTGCCGATGGTGCGCGGCTGACCCGAGCCGTCCTCCTTCATCGACCGAACGGCATCGGTCGCATCGCCGCGCACCCACGCGCTGTTCGCCCACGCGAGGGGCTCCTGGAGTGAGGCCGAGAACACCACCTTGGTCGCTCGCGTGAGGTCGTCCAAGGAGCCCGCTTCGTCGGCGTTGTCCTCCTCGCTGACGTCGTCAGTTCGCTTCGGTACGGCACCTGCGGCGATCCCTGACATCCGCCGGTACGTGGTGGCACCCATCAACAACGTGGCCTCTGGTTGCTCCGCGAGCCAGGCGAGCTACTCGGGTCCTTCGAGTCCCCACCAGGCTGGCCAGCCCTTCGCGGTCGCAAAGCCGTCGAGGGTCGCGATGAGGTCGACCATCAGCTCGCGCATCGTCGTCCCCCTTCCTGGACCCGTCGAACGTGCGTGGCGCGTCGCAGTGCCTGCACGTTCGCCTCGAAGAACGCCGCGGCTAGGAGCCCAGCTCAGCAGGCGACGCGATGGTGGTGTGCGCTCCACGCCCCAGCGGTACAAGCTCAGCCGCCCATCGGCGCGCACGACGCGATGGCACGGAACCGCGACCGCGAGCGTGTTCGCCGCGCACGCGCCCGCCACCGCGCGCCGCCTCGGGACGGCCGATGCGCTCGGCAAGCTCGGCGTACCCGACGGTGGTGCCGGGCAGAATCGCGAGGAGCCCGTCCCATACGCGTCGTTGGAACGCGCTGCCGCGGATGTCCAGGGGGGCCCGAGCCCTTCGGTGGGCGCCTCGACGAAGGCGACGACCTGAGCGACCACGGCAGCGAAACCCTCGTCAGCCTCGTCCAGCCATGCGTTCGGGAAGCGCGTTCGGAGGCGCGACGATAGCTCGGCCGGGTCGTCGCCGAAGGCGCGGCTGCTCGAGCCGAAGCCCGCGTCATAGATGGCCTCGGTGACGGTCGCGCTGCGCTCCAGGCTGGCGCCGAAGCGTTCGCTCTGCCGGGTGCGAGCGTACCGCTTCGGCGGCAGGCGCGTATCGCCACCTCTGCGTTACGTTCCCGCATCGAAGGCTCGCCGGGCCTGCAGCGTTGGCAGCGCCGGAACCCCGCGCACACGGCCTGATCCAGCGGGTCGAAGAACGCGACGTGTTCCCGTTTCGGCGTGCGAGACGCGCAGCCGGGCCGGCACACGACGCCCGTAGAGCGCACACCGTAGGAGAAGTCGCCGTCGGCGCTCGCGCCGCGAAACACTCCGGTTCGTGCGATGCAATCCGCCGCGCGCTCGCCGACCCTCACAATCGTGGCTACACTGGCGTCACGGTGCAACGACCGGAAGGAGGTGCGGTGGCCCCCACACCCGATGTCCGCCCGGTCGGGGATCTCCCCGACGCGATCGGCAAGACCGCAGCTCGCGAACTCTCCCTCAACGGCATCTCCAGCCTCGAGCAGGTCGCCAGCCACTCGAAGAAGGAGTTGCTCGCCATCCACGGCGTCGGTCCTAAGGCGATCGCCATCCTCGGCGAAGCGCTGGCCGCGAAGGGCCTCGCGTACCGAGGGTCCTAGCCGGCGCGCAGCGTGCAGAGCAGCCGAACGTCGCTGGCGGCGAGGCCGACGGTCCGTATCGACGCCAGGAGTCTCGCGCCCTACCATGGTGACCGACCGCTCACATCCCACATGCCCTGGCTAGGCGGCCTGGCTGCGGGTCCTCTCGTCAACCGGAGTCCCAGCGCACGCCCACAGGACGGTTGATCCCGGGCAGAGGAAGTGAACCCGCTTCTGCCTCAACGGCATCGCGTTGCGTGTCAGAGAGGCGACGCCAAGGCTGAATCGTCAGCAGATGTGCTGCGCGCCGCCAGGTACCGACGATCTCACCCTCGACGAGCAGTGCGCCAGGCCAGACTCGGGACGTCCACAGGGCGCGGCGTTCACGCTCGTCGGGAACAAGGAGTTCGCGATCTGCGCCCTGCCACAGGAACCAGGTATCCCCGCTCGGCAAGAGTCGGGCCGGCGCCGTCGGGCCGGGCGCCGCGCGGAACCGATGCTCGTCTCGGCTCAAGATCCAGGCTTTCCCGATCGGCGTCAACACCGGCGTCAACGACTTGCCGAGTGCTTCAAAGGTGGCGGTACCACGTTTGCGGCCTAAGCCTGCCCAGGTGGCGAAGGCGTCGGGCGTAGCGGGACCGAACACGTGCAGATACCGCCGGGCAAGTTCGAGGCGCGCCACGTGCGGGTCCATTTCAGGGGGCGGCACACTCCAGACATCGGGCTGACGCGAACCATCCCAGCGAATCAGCACCGTGCCCGCCATGCGCAGGTGTAACGAGAGCAACGCGGCACGCGGCATGCTGTCCCGCAATCCTGCCCACGCCGCACGCCGCAAGGCGCGCTGGCCACGGGGCAGCCGCTAATGCAGCCCAGCAGCGCGGCACCGGAAGGAGAGAATCTCCGAACGAGGGAGCTTCACAGAGGTCACCACCTACGGGTCGTCCCGACCTCTCCTCGTCACCGCTGGAGCAAGCTCCGCACCGCTCTGTAGTGGTGCTGGTCGTGATGGACGCCGACCCGCAACACCTGGAGCATGTTCAAGGGCCCGATCGCTGGGTCCCAGATGGCGACGTGGCCGAGCAACGGCTCCGGCTTGTCGGTGTAGAAGAGCGCGATCGCATCGTGCTCCTCGGCCAGGGCCCGCTCGAGCTCGACGAGCGATGCGGGACGAGACGGCGTACGCCGTGAGGCACTTTGACGGCCACAGTCCGCCACGGCACCCTCGTCTGGAACGTGGTTAAGGGAGTCAGGGCGATGCGCGTTCCGGGCCGCCCCTGCGGCCGCGTGGCGTCCTGCGCGTGTGAACGAGCTACCTCGGCTCGAGTCGTTGCACAGGTGGCGACCACTCGTAGATATCGATGGTGCAGTTCTCCTCGAACCCGAGGCGCTCGTACACGGGCGTGCCCATGGGTGACGATCCCAGCACAGCGAGTCGAAAGCCCAGCCGCCGCGCATCCTGCAGCGCCGCCACCGTGATGGCCCCCCGATTCCCTGGCGCCGGGCAGGCGGCACCGTGAAGACGAAGTACACGCCGGCTACCCCGGCACCGAGGAAGAGGGACGTGGTGGCCGCAGGCGACCCGTCGAGGCGACCAAGGTAGTGGCGCCACGGCCGATCGTCCTCGAGCCCGATCCGCTGGTACATCGCACCCACCCACGACGCCTCGCGTTCGCCCTCGCCGAACCCTTGCCCGAGTGTTCGGACCCAAGCCGCCAAGCCCCGCGCGTCCGTGACTCGCTCGATCCGCAGCGCCGCAGGTGCTTCCACGGTGGCGGGTAGGGCCTGCAGCTCCACCGCCATCCCGGTCTCCGCTCCCGCGAACGTGAAGCAATGCGCCAAGAGGCGGTTGCCCACGTCATGCGGTCGCATGGCCGGACCGACGTGCCGGGTCCCGGGCACGTTGCAGGCGCGAAACCTGTCCATCGATGCCACAATTGCGGCGTCGGCGCTCTCAGGCACGAGAGAGGCGCGTACGACGCCGTTGTGGGACGCGATGGGCGACCCGCCGATCGTCCAGTGGACCGAGGCGTCCTGCCGCTCCTCAGCGCCGCCCGCCCGCCCGAGGGCGAGGAGGAACTCCGCGGCGTTCTCTTCGATGGCTCGAGGCAGCACCGCATGGGCTGGGTCGGGGGGCGGTACGTCCATCACCAACTCCGTCACCGTAGCGCGTCCGCAACGCGTTCATCCTCGCAGCGATCCTCCCTGACCCCTCCACGCACAACCACCAGCCGCGGGTCGACGACGTGGAGGTCGAGCGTCACGACGACCACCCCCCGGCGCCGCCCGCGACGGCGGCGATCAGGCGCCGTGCGACGGCGTCAGGGTCGGTGACGCGCTTGCCCTGGTAGGTGGCGAGGAAGGCCTCGTGCTGCGCAGCCCCGGTGAGCAGGCGCGCGAGTGCTTCGGTGTCGAGCCTCGGCAGCCGCCCGGCCGCGGGTCGGGGGTGGCGTCCACACGACGCGCACGTCGCCGCGCCGACCTCGGATCTCCGCTAGCATGCTGGCGTGACCGAGCATCACGACTCGCCGCTGGGCCGATGGA
>SKSV01000079.1 GCA_007122815.1 Trueperaceae bacterium
CTCGAACCCCCCGGCGTGATGCACCTCGAAACGCCCGTCTAGCGTCGGCAGCACGCTCACGTAGGTGGCCAGGTCGATGGTGGTGCTGATGGTCACGCCCGCGTAACGCTCCGCGTACGCCCGCAGGTCGGTCAGGCCACCGCCGAGGGGGAGGCGCAGGGGCGTGGTCGCGACTATCATCCGCGCCGCACCCACAGGCGTATCATCCGCGCCGCTCCCACAGGCGCCTGACCACGTGGCGCACGTTCTCCTCGGGGCTCGGGTGCACGCCTCCCAGATGCAGCCGCTCGGGCAGCTCCAGGTAACCGAGTTCGAGTCCTTCGTCCAGGAAGGTCTGGAGGTTGGGGAGCACCCGGTACTCGCCCCCCTCGGCGCTGACTCGCCTCAGTCCGCGCGCGACGCGCAGAGGCAACCTCCACAGGCCCGCGTCGATCCACGGACCCTCGCCGTCCCAGACCCGCGTTACCCGATCGCCCTCGCGCGTAGCGCGCACGCGTGAGCTCTCCCCCTCCTCCCCGAGGGCCTGCGCCGCGACCGCCGGCACAGGGTGCGCAGCAAGCGCACGGAAGGTCTCGGACGGCACGAAGAGGTCGGCCAGCCAGGCCACGACCGCCTCGGTCTCGTCGGGTAGGGCGTCCACGCCCACGCCGAGCGCGTGCCCGGTGCCCCTGCGGGCGCTCTGCGCAACGTAACGCACGGCTATGCCTTCGAACGACGCGCCGAAGTACCCGCGCAGCTGCTCGTCGAAGTGCCCTACCACCAGCGTCAGGCGGTCTCGCCGTGGCTTCGCCCCCGTACCCTCGAGCCACTCGAGCAAGGTGTGCTCGAGGAAGGGCCGCAAGCCGATGGGGTACATGCACTTCTGCAGGTAGCGGCCCAGGGCGCCGAAGCGCGTGCCGTGTCCAGCGGCCAGGCAGACGTACTCCATGTTCCGGACGCTAGCATCCCGCGGCGCAGCGCACCTCGCCCCCCCGGAGCGCTCGAGGTTAGCATGGCGCGTGGTCGCGTTCGACGTCGACGGAGTGCTCGCAGACAGCGTGCACGGGTTCACCCGCTGGGCTCAGCGGCGCTTGGGCGTCGCCGACGCCGAGCTGGGCCCGTTCGATGACTACACCGACTTCCTCACGCGCTGGCCCGCTCACCACCACGAGGCCCTGGGACGGCTCTTCTGCGAGGTCTACGTCGACGGAGCGCACGGCGTCTACGACCAGAGCGCAGTGATCGAAGGGGCGCTGGACGGGGTGTGGTCCCTGCACGAGGCGGGCCTCGCCAGCGGCTTCGTGACCCGCCGGCCGAGCACGCTGCATCGGTTGACCCGCGACTGGCTCACGCGCGCCGGCTTCCCGACCCTGCCCTTACGGCATGCGGATGGGGGGCTGCCCAAGGCGCCGCGGGTGCGCGACCTGGGCGCGTTGGTGATGGTCGAGGACTCTCCCGTCGAGGCCGAGGACTTGGCCGCGGCGGGTGTTCGGGTGTTGCTGCGGCACGAGCCGTACAACGCGCGCGTGGAGCGTGCAGGGGTGGTGCGCTGCGCGGGCTGGGCGGCGGTGCTCGAGCAGGCGCGGGTGTGGCTGCCGAACCACCATGACGCCCTGCAGGACGTTGCTACCTTGTGATCCTGGTCACTTGCGGGTAACCTGAGGGTCAAGCCCGTCTGCCGCGCGTTCAGCCTCCCCTCTCGGGGAGCTGGCGCCCGGAGCGTCATCGTGCCGACCGCGGCTCCCCGCGGCGGCAGGAGGTATTGCATGACCGGAGCCTCGTCGCACGTCCGTTGGTTCTCCGACCTCAGCCGCGCCGACGTTCCGATCGTGGGCGACAAGCACGCCGCGCTCGGTGAGATGGCCAGCGCCCTGGCCGACTTGGGCGTACGCATCCCGGAAGGCTTCGTGACGACCGCGGACGCGTACGAGCGCTTCGTCACCAGCAACGGCATCCGAGACCGCATGGAGCAGCAGCTGGCGGCGCTCGCCGACGGGAGCCGCCCGCTGCACCGAGTGGGCAAGGCGATACGCCGGCTCTTCCTGCAAGGTGAGTTCCCGGAGGACATGGTCGCCTCGATCACCGCGGCCTACAAGGAGCTCGGTCACCGCTTCGACCAGGACGAGGTCGACGTGGCGGTGCGCGCCTCGGCCACGACGAGCGACCTCCCCGAAGCGAGCTTCGCGGGCCAGCAGGAGACCTTCCTGAACGTGCGCGGCGAGGCCGACCTGCTCGACGCCTGCCGCACCTGCTTCGCCTCGCTCTTCACCGACCGCGCCATCAGCTACCGAACCGCTCACGGCATCGATCACCTCAGCATGGCGCTCTCGGTGAGCGTCATCAAGATGGTCCGCAGCGACCTCGCCGGCGCCGGAGTCATGTTCACCATCGACCCGGAGACCGGTTTCACCGACGCGGTCGTCATAAACGCGGCTTGGGGCCTGGGCGAGACCGTCGTCAAGGGGTCGGTCAACCCCGACGAGTACATGGTCTTCAAGCCGCTGCTCGAGCGCCGCGACATGCGCCCGGTGATCGAAGCTCACGTAGGAGAGAAGCAGAACCGCCTGGTTTGCGTCGAGGGAGGTACCGCCTTCACCGCGCTGCGCGAGACCAGCCAGGCGGAGCGCCGCGCCCGTGTCCTGAGCGACGACGAGGTGCTTCAGCTGGCGCGCTGGGCGGTGGCGGCGGAGCGGCACTTCGGTCACGCCATGCACCTGGAGTGGGCCAAGGACGGCGAGACCGACGACTTCTACTTCGTGCAGGCGCGCCCTGAGAGCGTGCAGTCACGGCGCGCCACCGACACGCTCTCGAGCTACTCGCTCGAGATGCGCGGCGATGTGCTCATCGAGGGACAGGCGGTGGGCGAGGCGATCACCCACGGCCAGGTGCAGGTCATCGAGAGCGTCAGCGACATAGGGCGCTTCATCGACGGGCGCATCCTCGTCACCGGCATGACCGATCCTGACTGGATGCCTGTGCTGCAGCGCGCTGCGGGCATCATCACCGACCACGGCGGCCGCACCTGCCACGCGGCGATAATCAGCCGCGAGCTCGGCATCCCCTCGATAGTCGGCACGAACGACGCCACTAGCGTGTTGCTGGACGACCAAGAGGTGACCCTGTCGTGCGCCGAGGGCGACCGTGGCTTCGTGTACGCCGGCTCGCTGCCCTTCCGCACCATCTCCACGAAGGTGTCCGACGTCCCCCGCACGCAGACCCAGGTGATGCTCAACATCGCCAGCCCCACCGCCGCGTTGCGCTGGTGGAGGCTCCCGTGTCACGGCATCGGGCTCGCCCGCATGGAGTTCATGATCAGCGACCTGATCAAGGTGCACCCCATGGCGCTGGTGCGCTTCGACGAGCTGGACGACCAGGACGCCAGGCGCCAGATCGCCGACCTCACGCACGGCTACCCGGACAAGCGCGACTACTTCATCGAACACCTCGCGCGCGGCATCGGCAAGATGGCCGCCGCGGTCTACCCGCAGAAGGTGATCGTCCGCACCAGCGACTTCAAGACGAACGAGTACGCGGCGCTTATCGGAGGCCGCGAGTTCGAACCCGCCGAGGAGAACCCCATGCTCGGGTTCCGCGGCGCCTCGCGCTACGACGCCGACCTCTACCGAGAGGGCTTCGCGCTGGAGTGCCGCGCGCTCAGGCGCGTGCGGGAGGTGCTCGGCTTCGACAACGTGGTGGTCATGATCCCGTTCTGCCGCACCCTCGACGAGGCCGACCGGGTCCTGGCCGCCATGGCGCAAGAGGGACTGGTGCGCGGCGCGGACGGTCTCGAGGTCTACGTGATGGCCGAGGTCCCCTCGAACGTGCTGCTGGTGGACGGCTTCGCGGAGCGCTTCGACGGCCTCTCCATAGGCTCGAACGACCTCACCCAGCTGGTGCTCGGCATCGACCGCGACTCGACCCTGCTCGCGGACATGTTCGACGAGCGCGACGAGGCGGTCAAGCGCGCCGTGAGGCAGCTCATCGCGGGCGCTCGGGCGGCGAAGCGGCACATCGGCATCTGCGGACAGGCTCCCTCGGACTACCCCGAGTTCGCCGAGTTCCTGGTGGCGGAGGGGATCGACTCGATCTCAC
>SKSV01000266.1 GCA_007122815.1 Trueperaceae bacterium
CCGCGATGTCCCGCAGCGACGCGCTTCTGGTAGCCTGCGGGGATGACACGCGTCGACGTCCTGGCGTACGGCACGCACCTCGTGTACGACGGCACCCGGGCCGACCCGTCGCGCCTCGCCGACCGCGCCCTGGTGGCGCGGGTGGTCAGTGAGTTGGCCAAGCAGCTCGGCAACGACGCGCCCGAGCGTCCCGTCACGGTCGACGACGTCGACGGCTGCTCCGCGGGCTTGGCGCTGGCCGAAGCCTCGGTGAGCCTGCACGCCTTCCCCGGCCTCGGCACGCTCTGTCTCGACGTTTTCAGCGTGCGCAGGTACCGCGCCGACGCCATCTACCGACCGGTGGAGGAGGCGTTCGCGGTGGGCCGCTCGACCTCACGACGGGCCTCGCGCGCGCGCGCGCCAGGGACACCGGATCCGGAAGCGTTGGCGCGGCGCCTGCGGGGCGAACGCGTCTACGCCGAAGCTCGCTTCACAGACCTGCGCGCGTTCAGCGGCGACTGACGCCCGCGCGCTAGGCGCTCGCTGGAGGCCATCATGTCCGACTTCGTCCTAGCCCTCGACCAAGGCACCACTAGCTCACGCGCGATCGTCTTCGACGCCGGAGGCAACCTGCGGGGGGTCGCGCAGAAGGAGTTCGGTCAGTCCTACCCGAAACCGGGCTGGGTCGAACACGACCCGAACGAGATCTGGTCGTCGCAGTCGGGAGTCGTTTCGGAGGCACTGGCGGCCGCGAACACCGGCGCACGCGACGTCCGCGCCATCGGCATCACCAACCAGCGCGAGACGACGGTGCTGTGGGACCGCGCGACGCTGCAACCCGTGGCACCCGCCATCGTCTGGCAGGACCGCCGCACGGCGGGTGAGGTGGAACGGCTGGCGCAGCGCGAGGGCGCGGAGGAACTGGTGCGCGAGCGCAGCGGCCTGGTGATGGACGCGTACTTCTCCGCCAGCAAGCTGGCGTGGCTGCTGGAACACGTCGAGGGCGCGCGCCAGCGGGCGGAACGAGGCGAGCTCGCCTTCGGAACCGTCGACAGCTGGCTGGTCGCGCGCCTGACCCGCGGCGAGGTCCACGTCACCGACGTCAGCAACGCCAGCCGCACCGCGCTGTTCAACCTCAGGACGCTCGACTGGGACGACGACCTGCTGGAGCTCTGGGGAGTGCCGAGAGCGGTCCTGCCCGAGATCAAGGGTTCCTCGGAAGTGTTCGGTTACGTCGCGGACGGTCTCCCCTGCGCAGGAGTACCCATCGCGGGCATCGCCGGGGACCAGCAAGCGGCCACCTTCGGGCAGGCCTGCTTCACCCCCGGCCAGGCGAAGAACACCTACGGCACGGGTTGCTTCCTGGTCCTCAACACGGGGGACTCGCCCGTACCCTCCCAGCACCGGCTGCTCACCACCGTGGCCTGGCGCCGACCGGACGAACTGCGCTACGCGCTCGAGGGCTCCATCTTCGTGGCGGGCGCGGTCGTGCAGTGGCTGCGCGACGGGCTCGGCGTTATCAGGCGCTCCGAGGACGTCGAGGCGCTCGCCACCTCGGTGCCCGACACCGGCGGCGTCTACCTGGTGCCGGCCTTCGCGGGGTTGGGCGCGCCGCACTGGGACCCTTACGCCCGCGGCGCCATCGTCGGCATGACGCGCGGTACCACGGCTGCGCACATCGCCCGGGCGGCGCTGGAAGCGATCGCTTACCAAGCGCGCGACGTCATCCAGGCGATGGAGGGTGACGCCGGGAGGCCGCTGGCGGAGCTCCGCGTGGACGGCGGGGCATCGCGCAACGACCACCTGATGCAGTTCCAGGCCGACGTGCTCGGGGTGAGCGTGGTGCGGCCAGCCATCACCGAGACGACCGCGCTGGGCGCCGCGTACCTGGCAGGGCTCGCCGTCGGGGTGTGGAGCGATGTGGATGAGGTCGCCGCGCAGTGGCGCGAGGAGCGGCGCTTCGAGCCGAGCATGAGCGAGGACGAGCGCTCCTTGCGCCTGCACAGCTGGCTTCGGGCTCTCGAGCGCGCTAGAGAGTGGGAAGAGCGGTGAGTTCGCCGTCAGCGGGGCGCGCGCTGCCCGGTCGACGCGATGAGCACCGCCGGGCGCTGGAGGCTGCCCAGAGCGTCGACGTGCTCGTCGTCGGCGGCGGCGCCAGCGGCGCGGGGGTGGCGCTGGACGCGATCAGTCGTGGCCTGAGCGTCGCCATCGTCGAGCGCGAAGACCTCGCCTCGGGAACGAGCAGCCGCAGCACCAAGCTGATCCACGGTGGCGTGCGTTACCTCGAGAAGGCGGTCAAGCAGTTCGACCGTAGCCAGTTCGCGCTGGTGCGCGACGCCCTTCACGAGCGCGCGGTGCTGATCCGCAACGCACCGCACCTCTGCCACCCGCTGCCGCTCGTGACACCCCTCTACAGCTGGCTCCAAGTGCCGTACTTCATGACGGGCTTGAAGCTTTACGACCTGCTCGCCGGCCGCTCCAACCTCCATCCGAGCCGCTTCGTGAACGCGCGCGAGGCGAAGCGCCGCTTCCCGCAGCTCAGGGGCGAGGGCCTGCGCGGCGGCGTCGTCTACTACGACGGGCAGTTCGACGACGCCCGCATGAACGTGGCCATCGCCATGAGCGCGGCGGAGCGCGGCGCGGTCGTGCTCACGCACGCCGAAGTGAGCGAGCTCCACCTCCAAGGTGGCCGGCTGGCGGGTGCCACGGTCCACGATCACCTCGACGGGAGCGCCTTCGAGCTACGCGCGCGGGCGATCGTCAACGCCGCGGGACCGTACGTCGATGCGGTGCGGCGCCTGGCCGACCCCGACGCCACCCCGATGCTGAGCGCCTCCTCCGGCGTGCACATCGTGCTCGACGAGACCTTCTCCCCTCCGGACACCGGACTGTTGATACCCGAGACCGAGGACGGCCGGGTGCTGTTCCTGCTCCCTTGGCTGGGCTCGACGCTCGTCGGAACCACCGATCAGCCGGCCGAAATCGTAGACGACCCGCAGGCGACCGAGTCGGAGATCGCGTACATCCTGCGGCACCTCGAGCAGTACTTCGACGTGCCGGTGCGGCGTGAGGACGTGAAGAGCGCCTGGTCGGGCCTGCGGCCGCTCGTCTCCGACCCGCGCGCGGCGGACACCGCGAAGCTCTCGCGTGACCACGTAGTCCACGTGAGCGACGAGGGGCTGGTGACCCTGGCGGGGGGCAAGTGGACCACCTACCGGCGCATGGCCGCGGACGCGGTCGACGCCGCCATAACCAGCGCGGGGTTCGAGGGCGTGGCACCATCGGCCACGGTCGACCTGAAGCTGGCCGGGGCCGAGAGGCTCCGAGCGGACGGAGCCGCTGCTCTGCAGCAGCGGGGCTTCGACGCGGACGTGGCCAAGCACCTGCATCACGCCTACGGCGACCGCGCCGAGCTCGTGGCTGAGCTCGCGGAAGACGGTCTGGGCGCGCGCCTGGCGGACGGACACCCGTTCATCGAGGCCGAGGTCGTCTACGCCCGCGATGCCGAGCTCGCCGTCACCGCGCGTGACGTGCTCCATCGCCGCACGCGCCTGGCCTTCCTGGACGAGGCGGCTGCGGAGGCCGCCCGGGAGCGCACTGAGGCGCTGCTGGGGACTTAGGTGTCAGGCGGCGCGCATCCGCATCAGAGCACCGTTAGCGTCAGCCTGGTATCACATCCGTCATGGGTCACCCGGCCGCTTGTGACGCCTACGAGGGCTCCTCGGAGCGCCTCTCCCCCACCGA
Organism: Trueperaceae bacterium; assembly: GCA_007122815.1. Taxonomy (GTDB): domain Bacteria; phylum Deinococcota; class Deinococci; order Deinococcales; family Trueperaceae; genus CSSed10-48. The sequence continues at coordinate 3,724 of SKSV01000266.1, forward strand.
ACTCCCGCTGCGCCCGCTGTGTCCCGGGTGCGGCTCCGAACGCGTGTCGCTGAGCACCGCCGTGCGCGTGACATTCGAGGTCGTCTCCGCACGAGGGTGCGATCAAGATCTGCAGGTGCTCAGTCACCAACTCGACGGATGCGGCTGGGACGACGACGATCCGGCGGAGTGCCGGCACTGCGGCTGGACTGGGCCGGCGGCGCAGCTCGGAGCGGCGCCGCACGATGGCCAGGGTTGAGACCGGGTCAGCGGGAGAGTCGTTCAGTCGAGCGGCTGCGTCTCGGTGGTCTCCATGAAGCGGATGGTCTGCTCCAGGTCCACGATCCCAGCGTCGGAACCGAGGCCG
>SKSV01000142.1 GCA_007122815.1 Trueperaceae bacterium
CCCCGGCGAGGTTCACGCCCAGCTCTTGGGTGAGGCGCCGGATGTCGCGCAGCTGCTCGATGTTCCGCTGCGAGTAGAGTCGCGTCTTGCCCGCCGAGCGCGAGGGCTCGATCAGCCCCTTGCGCTCGTAGAGCCGCAGGGTCTGGGGATGCATGTCCACCAGCTCAGCCGCGACGCTGATCACGTATAGCGGCTTGTCCTTGTCGACCATCGGATCGTCGCGGCCGGTTTCGCCCTCGGAAGGGCGACGCTCATCGTCATCCTGGCGGCGCTCGTCGTCGCTCATCGACCCTTCCTCTCGACGCTCTCACCGCGCGCCTTGAGCGCGCTCCAGACGCTGCGGCCGGCGTCCAACGCCGCGCGCCCGAGGCCCCGCCACACGTCAGTGCGTACCGTCACCACCAGGTCTCCCCCGAGCCCGCCCCCAACCACGCGAACCTGTTGCCCGTCGCGTAGGCCTGCCGCGAGGCGCACGGGCATGCCCAAGACGTTGGTGGCCACCCCGCGTGCTGTCTCCAACGGCGTGAGGAAGACCTCCGTGAAGAGGTCGCGGCCGACCAGTCGAGCTCCGGCGGGTACGTCCACGACGACCTCGACGTAGGCGTCTCCAGGGGGTTGGCCGGGACCTCCCATGCCCGCCAGGCGCAGCCGGGTGCCGCTGCGCACCTGAGGCGGGATGGTGATGTCGACGTCCAGCCCTCGCGCGAGCACGCCGCTTCCGCCACAGGTAGCGCACGCCCCGTCGGCATCGCGGCCGGCACCCGCACAGGTACCGCAGCGCACGGGTCCGGGCACGTGCACGCGCTTCGCGCCCCCAGCGCGCGCGGTGGCGACGTCGACCCTCGCCCGCACCTCCCGATGCTCTCCCGGCAGCAGCCCAGCCTGTCGGAACATCGTCGTGACCCCTCGGAAGAGCGCGTCGAAGACGAAGCTGCCGGTCGTGGGGACGCCGCCGCGGCGGCTCCAGTCCATGGGGATGTCCGCCTCTTGGAATATCACCCGCCAATCGACATGGCTGAAGTCGGGTTGCGTCCCGACGGGCCCGCGCCCCACGTGCCCATAGGTGTCGAAGCGACGCCGCGCATCGGGATCGCGCAGGGTCGCGTAGGCCTCGGAGATCGTCTTGAAACGCTCCTCCGCCGTCGTGTCGCCTGGGTTCCGGTCGGGGTGGTAACGCAGCGCAAGCTGGCGGTACGCTCGCTTGATCGATTCGGCGTCAGCGTCGCGGGCCACGCCGAGAACGTCGTAGGGGTCCTGGGCTCCAGCCGGCACCCGCCGAGTGTACCAGATCTGAGTCTGGTAGACTCAAGTCAGGTGACGCCGGCAGCCAGTGCTATGATGCGACCTAAGCCGCTGCGCTCGCGGCCGGAGGTCTTCGTATGGACGTTCGTCTCCGCCGGTTCCTGTTGGCGCTACTGGCGCTCGGGCTGTTGATCGGTTCCGTGGTCGCTTGCCGGAACGAGACCCAGAACATCATCCGTCGCAGCATCCAGGACTTCACCAACGTGCGCATGTACATGACGGTCTACTCGTACGACGGGACAGTGCTCTTCGAAGGGCTCGTCGACGGTAAACCCACACGCTCGTCCGCTTCTTCCGACGGCGGCGGTGACCCGCAGTCGGGTAGTTACGTCTTCTGGTACGACGAAAGGGGCCGCTACCACCAGACGAGCATGCCCTACTTGGTGACGACCTACGACCGTGGGGCGGCGCAATGACCGGGCACCCGATCCCGCGCACCCCGGACGCCACCTCGACGCGTCGAGGAGCCTCGCGCAGATGGCGAGGCCATCTCCAGCGCCTCACCGGCGCGCTCGCGGTGCTCGGCGCTGCCCTGCTGGTCGCCGGCTGCACCGTGGTGATCGAGCCGGTGCCGGGAGCGTGGGCACCCGGCAGTACCTTCACGCGCAGCTCGACCATCCGTCAGTTCATGCCCGATCTCGGCCATCACGCGACGTATCGCGTGAGCGACACGATCAGCTTCCTCGTGCGGACTACGGAGAGCGGTTACCTCACGCTCACCGCCATCGATCCCGACGGCAGCGTCTACGTCTTCGCGCGGAACGTCCCGGTGCGCGGCGGGCGCTTGGAGGTCATCGACGGTCCCGGTCCGCGGCAACGGTTCGTCATCGAGCCTCCCACGGGTCCTCACCGCGTGACCGCCCACTTCACGCCGTCTCGCACGGAAGAGCGTGTCGTGTACGTCGGCCTGACCGGCTACCTGACGTGGCAGTCGCAGATCCGCCTTGAGCTCCGGAGTTTCCCCTACGGCGACGTCGCCGAGACCCGCTTCACCGTGCGTCGTTAGGGCCGTGTAAGCCGGGTCGGTCGAGGCGGGGCCGTGGATTCGGCCTCCCGAAACTCCCGCACTTGCGTCCTGCTGAGCCGTTCCGCGCTCAGCTTGCGGTAGACTGTCAGTGCACATCGCGTGACGGCAACGCGTCCTGATCTTGGCCGTCGCGGGTCGAAAGGCAGGCGAGGGTGGCAGGTCATAACAAGTGGTCGCAGATCAAGCGGAAGAAGGCCGCTAACGACAACCAACGCGGCAAGATCATCAGCAAGCACATCCGCGCGATCCAGACCGCCGTTCGTGAGGGGGGAAGTGGTGACCCCAGCACCAACCTCGCGCTCAAGAACGCCCTAGCGGCCGCGAAAGGCGACAACGTCCCGGCGGACAACATCGAGCGCGCCATCGAGCGCGGCCTGGGTGGTGCGGACGGCGTCACGTCCTTCGAGACGGTCGTCTACGAGGGCTACGGACCGGCGGGCGTGGCGGTGATGGTCGAGGCGCTCACCGACAACCGCAACCGCACCGCGGGTGAGATCAGGCACGTCTTCAGCAAGCGCGGAGGCAACCTCTCGGGCAGCGTCGCTTGGCAGTTCGAGAGCAAGGGAGTGATAGTCATCCCAGCGACCGGCGACGAGGTGGCCGAGGCGGCCATCGAGGCGGGCGCAGAGGACATCGAGTTCGAAGACGACTCGACCACGGTGTTCACTGCCCCGAACGAGCTCTTCGCGGTTGCCGACTCGTTACAGAGTGAGGGCTTCGAGGTCAGCGTCAGCCAGCTGACCAAGCTCCCTCAGTCGCTCACCGAACTGCCGGCTGACGACGCCGACAAGGTCGTCGCGTTCATCGAGGCGCTCGAGGACCTCGATGACGTCCAGAACGTCTACAGCAACGCCGACCTGGCCAACTCCGGCACGATGGTGAGCTGAGGAGTGACGTGATGAGCTTCCCGACCGTGGCGTGGGGCGAGATCCCCCGGATCACCGGCTCCCAGATGCAGCAGCTGATAATGCTGGCGACCGGCAAGTACGGCCTCGACAGCCGCCTGCTCGTGGAGCACACGGCCCGCAACCTGGTCGGCCTCAGTGAGAAGCTCGCGCCGGAGGGAACCGTGCTGGTGGTCGCCGGGCGCGGGAACAACGGCTCCGGTGGCCTGGCTGCGGCGCGCTTGCTGGCGGCTCGCGGTAGGCGCGTTTGGGTGGTTCCCACTCACGAGGCCGAGAACTACTCCGGGACTCCGAAGGAACAGCTGGAGCACCTGCGCCACTACGAGACCGTGAAGGTACGGACGAGCCTGCCGAAGATGAAGTTCTCGGTCGTCATCGACGCGGCCATCGGCACGAACCTCGAGGGGCCTCCGCGCGGCAGGACCCTAGACGTGATCACGGTGCTGAACCAACTCGTCACGCAGGCGAGCTGCGTCATCGCGCTAGACGTACCGACCGGCCTGCAGGCCAACGACGGAGAGGTGCCCGGCGACGTAGTGAACGCGACGGCGACGCTGGCCGTCGGGTTACCGAAGGTCGGAGCGGCTCCAGGAGGGTACGTCGGGAGGCTCTTCGTGGGCGACCTGGGGTTACCCGACGGGCTGTACGAGGCCATGGGGCTCACCCCACCGAAGCTGCCGAGCTTCGTCACCGAGGTCACCGCCTGACAACCGAGCGCTCTGGCCGCCTCGACGACGTGCTGCAGCGGCGAGACACGCCCAGTCGAGGCCATCGCCGATCCGAGTGGTCGTGTTGCATCTTGCGCGCCTCGTTGCGCAGCACCCAACGCGAGC
>SKSV01000034.1 GCA_007122815.1 Trueperaceae bacterium
AGGGAGGCGGCTACTTCGCCGGCAACCTAGGCCCGGCGCGCCTGGACGTGCGCTTCTTCGCTCTCGGGAACCTGCTCGCGGTGTCGAGCGGCCTGGCCACCCCCTATCACACCGAGGCCCTGTTCGACCTCCTGGAGCACCACCGGGTGGACCTGGTCCACGAGACGGGCGTCAAGCTCACCTACCCGCCGCTCGAGGATCGCGACTGGTACACCCTCACCGGCTCCGACCAGAAGAACGTGCCGTGGTCGTACCACAACGCCGGCACCTGGCCGATGCTGCTCTGGCCGCTAGCGTCAGCGGCCCGCGTGGCCGGCCGCGGCTCCTTGGCGGCCGAGGTTGTCCAGCGTGCCGCCCCGCGATTGGCGCTCGACTCCTGGCCCGAGTACTACGACGGCCCTTTCGGCGGGCTCATCGGCCGCCGCGCGCGGCTGCAGCAGACCTGGACCGTGGCTGGCGTGCTCGCCGCAGCTGCCTTGCTGGGTGACGAAGACGCCCCGGATCCCTTCGCCTTCGAGCGCGACGCCACGCTCGAGGCCGCCATCGCCGCAGCGGAACCCGACTCGGTCGGGCGTGTGGGGTGAGGGTCTGCCGCCGAGAACGCTTGGGCGTCCACCCCGAAGCGCTACGCTCAGCGAGTGAAGACTTCCAGGGGCGGACAGCTGTTCATCACAGAGAGGGCCCTGCGTGAGCGCGGTGGTGAGGTTCTGCGGCGGGTCGAGTCAGGTGAAGCGTTCGTGTTGACCCGGCGCGGCATCGCGATCGGGCACCTCACGCCCGTGAGGCGCAGTCGATTCGTCAGCAGTGACGCGCTAAAGAGCCTGTTCGAGAACGCTCCCGAGGTCGATTTCGGCCGCTTCAGAAGCGATCTCGACGAGTTCGTCGGTGAATGAACCGAAGCCACCCTGCTGAGATGACTCAATCCCCCAGGTGCCCGAGCTTCGCGCGCTTCGTGGCGAGGTACTGCTCGTTGTAGGGGTTCTCGCCCGCGTGCAGCCCGACGCGCTCCACTACCTCCATGCCGTAGCCCTGCAGCGACACGACCTTGCGTGGGTTGTTGGTCAGCAGGCGGAGGCGCGTCACCCCGAGCTCGCGCAGCACCTGGGCGCCAACGCCGTAATCGCGCAGGTCGGGCGGGAAGCCTAGCTGCTCGTTGGCCTCGACCGTGTCGGCGCCGTTGTCTTGCAGGTGGTAGGCGCGGATCTTGTTGATCAGGCCGATCCCGCGGCCCTCCTGCCTGAGGTAGACGAACACTCCCCGGCCGGCGTCGGCGATCGCCTTGAGGGCCGCGTCGCGCTGGAACCCGCAGTCGCAACGCAGGCTGTGCAGCGCGTCTCCGGTCAGGCACTCGCTGTGCACGCGGACGAGCACCGGTTCGTCGCCGGCGACGTCACCGAGCACGAGTGCGACGTGCTCCTTGTCCGCGACGGTGTCGTGGTAGCCGAGCACCCGGAACTCCGCCCAGGGGGTGGGGAGCCGCGCCTCATCGACGCGTTTGACGAACGGGTCTACGCGCAGGCGGTAGGCGATCAAATCGGCGATGGTGCCGACCCTCAACCCGTGCTCGCGTGCGAACTCCAGCAGCGCCGGCAGGCGCATCATGCTGCCGTCGTCGTGCATCACCTCGCTTATCGCCGCGACGGGCTTGAGCCCGGCGAGCTGGCAGAGGTCGACGCCCGCCTCGGTGTGGCCGGCGCGGCGGAGCACCCCGCCCTGCCTGGCACGGAGCGGGAAGACGTGACCGGGCTTGTTGAAGTCCGTCGGCCCCACGCCCTCTCGCGCGGCCTGGCGGATGGTGTGGGCGCGGTCCGCGGCGCTGATCCCGGTGGTTATGCCCTCTGCTGCCTCGATCGACACGGTGAAGGCCGTCTTGCGCCGCGAGGTGTTCTGCTCGACCATCGGTGGGAGGTTCAGATGGTTCGCGAGGTCGTCGGGCATGCTCAGGCAGACGATCCCGCCGGTGTGGCGGATCATGAACGCCAGCTGCTCGGCCGTGGCGAACTCGGCCGCCAGCAGCATGTCGCCCTCGTTCTCGCGGTCCTCGTCATCTACAACGATCACGGGCTTGCCTGCTCGCAGGTCCGCGATCATCTCGGGGACGCTGGCTAGGCCCTGGGCCACGCTCCGCCCGGCGAGCTCGACGTCTGCGCTGCTCACCGCAGCTCCCTCGTCCTGGCGCCGGCGGGGGGTGCGGAGGCGCCCGCGTCGACGCGCGTGTCACTCGTACCCTCGTCCGGCGTGGCGCCCTGCAGCCGCGGCCCGAAGCCCGCCAGGCGCTCCAGGTGCTTGGCGATCAGGTCGGCCTCGAGGTTCACCGCGTCGCCTGGGCGCAGCTCACCGAGGGTGGTCACGTGGAGCGTGTGCGGGATGAGCCACAAGGTGAAATCGGCAGCGCCCAGGTCGCTCGTGGTGCCTCCCGGCCCGCCGAGGTCGACCACCGTTAGGGAGACGCCGTCGACCGTGACGCTGCCCTTGGGGATGAGGTAGCGCGCCATGTGCTCCGGAGCCCGCACCGAGACCACGTGCGCTCCGGGTTGCGCCTCGACGGCGGTGACGATACCGGTGCCCTCCACGTGCCCCGACACGAGGTGCCCGCCGAGCCGCTCGCCCAGCCGCACGGCCCGCTCGAGGTTCACCCTGGCGCCCTCGTGCCAGCGCGGGCCGGTCTTCGCGACCGTCTCCTTCGAGAGCTCGACCTCGAAACCGCGATCGTCGACCGCAACGAGCGTCAGGCAGCAGCCGGAGACCGCCACGGAGTCTCCGACGCGCGCGCCCTCCATGACCGCCCCCGCGTCGATGCGCAGGCGCAGGTCTCCTCCGTCGTCCTGGACGGCGCCGACGACGCCGACCTCCTCAACGATGCCAGTGAACATGCTCAGTCCTCTCCTTCGTCGGGCAGGTCGCCCGCCACCGCCGTCCCGCTCGCGGCGGGGTCGGGGTAGCACACGTCGCCCTCTATCAACAGGTCGTCGCCCACGTGCCGGACCTCGGTGTTCGTGAGCAGTAGGGCGTCCTCCATGGTGGCCACGCCCAGACCGCCGAGCGGGCTGGTGCCCGTACCGCCCAGCAGCTTCGGCGCCACGAACCAGGCGACGCGATCCAACACGCGCGCCTCGGCGAACGACCACGCGAGCGTGCCGCCTCCCTCCAGCAGCATGCTCAGGGCACCTTGGGAGGCGAGCTGCTCGAGCGTTTCGCCGACGCTCGGGCGGCCGCGCCCGTCGTCGCTAACCAGCACCGTCGCGCCGCGCTCACGCAGCGCCGAAACCCGCCCCGCGGGCGCGCGCGGCCCCACCGCGACGCTCACGCGTGCGCTGGCGCCGGACTCGTCCGGGTCGAACAGAGCCGCGCTCAAAGGCGTGCGGGCCACCGAGTCGAACACCACCTTGTGGGGCGTGCGGCCGCCGGGCACCCGCGCGGTGAGCTTCGGGTCGTCGCGCAAGACGGTGGTCACGCCGACCGCGAGCAGGTCGTGCTCGTGACGCCAGCGCTGCACCAGCGCGCGCGACTCCTCGGTGGTGATCCAGCGCGAGCGGCCGGTGCGCGTGGCGATCTTCCCGTCGAGCGTCATGGCGGTCTTGTAGCGGACCCAGGGACGGCCCTGTTGGCGGTGGGTCAGGTAAGGCGCGTTCTGGGTCTCGGCTTCGTCCTCGAGCACGCCCAGCGTGACCGCGACGCCCGCGGCCTGCAGTTGCGCCACGCCTCGTCCCGACACGCGCGGATCGGGATCGATTGCGGCTACGACCACGCGGCTGACGCCGGCTGCCAGGAGCGCGTCCGTGCAGGGCGGGGTGCGACCGTGATGGGCGCATGGTTCGAGGGTGACGTAGGCGGTGGCGCCGCGGGCGCGTTCACCGGCGGCGCGAAGGGCGTGCTGCTCGGCGTGAGGCTCGCCAGCCCGCTCGTGCCACCCCTCGCCAACGACGTGCGGGCCCTGAGCGATCACGCAACCGACGAGCGGGTTGGGTGAGGTCGTGCCTCTGCCGCGTTCCGCCAGCGTGAACGCGCGGCGCATCAGCTCGATGTCCGCGCTCGGGTCAGGGGTCGGGGGGGCGGCCGACG
>SKSV01000174.1 GCA_007122815.1 Trueperaceae bacterium
CGTGCGCGCGTTGACGACCGAGCGACCGACACCCGGCAGCTTGAAGTAGAGCTGCATGTTGTCGAAGCTGCGACCGGACTCGATGAACTTGATGGTGAACACGTCGTTGAACGACGTCGGGTTGTCGAAGGCGTAGTTGAACTCGATGGCCACGTCGTTGATGATGAAGAAGCCGTCTCCCGGTGCGGGTGAGAACGTTCCCGTCGCACCGCCGCAGTAGAGCGGGATCTCGACGTCGAGAAAAGTGCCGGAGCTCTGGACGTTCTCGATCAGCCCTCGCGCGAGCACGTCGAGTTGCGCTGCTTGCATCGGTTGGACGCTCAGCGCCGTGGTCGCCACCGGCTCGAACCGCGGAGCTAGCGGCACCGCAGCCGCGGTGGCTCCCCTCGTGAGCTCGATCTGCCCCGAGAAGGCCGTCTTGTAGTCGTTGGCGTTGAGCGTGGCGTGAGCGATCATGGAGCCGCCACCGCCGTAGACGGCGAGTGTGATGGTGTCGCGGTTGACGACGTAGTTCTCGCTCTGCGTGTTGAGGGGTACCGGAGTCGTGCTCTCGGCGCCGAGGAGGTTGAAGCTGACCGCCCCGTCGAGGCCCGATACGCTCTGCAGCGTCACTCGGAATATGGTGGAGGCACCCATCTGGAAGGCGCCGATCTCGGCTTGTCCCCTGGGCGCGATACCCGTGGTGGACGGGCAGCCGCTGATCACCAAGCTCACCGCGACCAGGGCCGCGAGTGCCAGCACCTTGCTGGTCAACCGGTAGGGTCTTGCGAGCATGAGCTGCTCCTTATGGAGGCATCCTGCGCCCGAGGTGCGCCTCCCGGGACGTCAGGGCAGGGGTGTATAGCAGAGCCATCTCCCCAATGGCGACCTCAGATCACCATCACCTCCACGTTTTCGACTCCTCCCAACCGGCAGCCTGTTGGCGCATTATGGCACGCGCCAGACGGCCTGGGGGCGATTCCCACCCTGCCTGTCGGCGCCGCCGCAGTGGGTACGACCGAGACGAAAGCGTGGTTCGCGAGGCTGCTATCGCCCGGCTCGGGAGACAGCGGCTCCAGCGGCCTGCGATCTCACTCGTTCACCCTCAACCTGACCCGACTCCCGCGCTCCGTCGGCACCACCAGAAGCTGCGTCGGGATGCGGCGCTTCAGCTCCTCCACGTGGCTGATGACGCCCACCATGCGGGACTCGGCCAGCGGCAAGCCGCGCAGTATGGCCACCACCTTGTCGAGCGCCAGCTCGTCGAGGCTCCCGAAGCCCTCGTCGACGAACAGCGCCCCCAGCTCGAGATCGCCGCTGCTGCGGCGCGCGCTCTCGGAGAGGCCGAGCGCCAACGCTAGCGCCGCCAGGAACCCCTCACCGCCGCTGAGCGTCTTCGCCGGTCTCCGCGCTCCACCGGCGTGGTGGTCGGCGACCTCGAGCTCCAACCCCCGGCTGCTCGCTTGGGCGGCGTCGTCAACGATGTGCAGCGCGTACCGCCCAGCCGTCATCCGGCGCAGGTGGTCGTTGCCGACGGCCAACACCTGAGCGAAGATCGACTGCAGGACGAAGGTCTCGAAGTCGACCTTGGCGCGCCCTCGGAGCCTGCCGTCGGCGGCGTCAGCGAGTCTAGCGGCGGCGCGCAAGCGTGCCTCCAGGTCGCCGTATGCCCTCTCGGCTTCGCTTAGCTCGCGGAGTTGCTCACGCAGTTTGGCGTGCGCTTGGCGCGCCGCGTCGAAGCTCGCGTCGGCCTCCTCCCACATGGCGCTCGCGCGAGCTGAGGCGCCGGCCAACGAGTCGAGGTCCGGGGGCTCGGCGCCGGCGAGGGCCTCTTCCAGCGCGCGGCTGCGGCTGGTGCGGTCGGCGAGTTCGGCGTCGAGCCGCTCGAGCGAGCTGGCGAGGGCCTCGCGCTCCGCCGAGGGCATCTCGACCTCCCTGGTGCTCGCCTCGTCCGCGAAGCCTTCTTCAGCGAGACGCTCCTGGAGATCGCATTCGCAGCTCTCGAGGTGCTCGCTGCTGGCGGCGAGCTGCGCCGTGCGCTCGCTCACACGGCTGTGCGCTTCGCGCTGCGCCTCACGCGCCTGCTGGAGCTCGCTACGTGCCGCCTCGAACGCGGCAACCAGGCGAGCCGCCCGTTCCCGCGCCGCCGCCAAGGCGGCTGCGTAGGCTTCGGGATCGCGCGCGTCGTCCGGAAGCCTGGAGAGCGTCGCTTCGATGTAAGCAGACTGGCCCTGGGCTTCTGTCGTTGCCTCGCTGGCCTCGCGGGTCGCGCGTTCGACGTCACGCTGGAGCCGGTCGATCTCGGTCGTGATGGACTCCCGCTCGGCCTCGATCGCCGCGACCCGCTCGCTCGCTCCCTCCGCCCCCAGGCGGTCCTCGCGGGCGCGCTTCGCGGCTTCGACGAGCTCCTCGAGCATGGGCATCTCCTGGCTCGTCCAGCCGTGCTCGGCGAGGAGCTCGTCGCGCTGCTCGAGCGCGGCCGCGCGCTTCGTGCGCACCTCGGTCATCTCCTTGGCGCGGTCCTGTTGCGCGTCGAGCAGGGCACGCAAGGTCGCGAGGTCACCTGGCGGGTGTGGGTCGGGATGCTCTAGGCTGCCGCACACTGGGCACGGTTCTCCCGACCTGAGGTTGTGCGCCACGAGCCCGCTCGCGTGCCGCTCGAGCAGCTCGAGCAGGCTGGAGTCCTCCTCGAGACCCAGCTCGGGCGGTGGTCGCTCGAGGGCGCGTTCGCTCTCTGCCAAGGCCGCCAGGCTCTTGTCGACCTCCTGGATCGCTCGGAGGCCCGAGAGCCTCATCCCTGCGGTGCGCTCGTGCTCGTGCCTCGCTGCCAACGATCGTGCCTGAGGCAAGAGCGAGTCGCGCTCGGTTCGAAGTGAATCGTTGCGGGCGCGCAACTCCTGCGCCGCCGCTTCGGCGGCTTGGCGCGACTCGGACGCGCGGTCGGCCCGGGCTTGGGCCTCAGTGAGACGTCTGCGCCTCTCACTGAGCTCCCCCACGTGAGCGGCCAACTCTTCGAGGGTCCGGACCCGGTCTCGGGCCTCCTCGCGCTCGCCGGCAAGCGCTTCGCTAGCCTCGAACGCTTCGAGCGCCCGCTGCGATCGCTCGGTCGCGCTCTCGAAGCCCTCGGTGGCGCTCGCGAGAGCCAGCTCTGCCTTGGTGTGGGCCTCGCGAGCCCGGTCCCTGGTGGCTCGCCTGTCGACGACGCGCGCTGCGCGACGCGCCGCCGCGAGGCGGGCCCTCTCGGGTTCTGCCTCCAGCGACTTCGCCGCAAGCACGCGCAGCCCCTCCCGCAGCTCCGCGAGGTCCTCGAAGCGCTTGGCCAGGGTCTTGCCGGTCTCGAGAGCCTTGTTCGCTGCGTCGCGTGCCTCCAGGCGGAGGGCTCGCTCGCCGGTTCGTTCCTCGAGCGCTTCTTGGGCTTCAGCGAAGCGGGTGCTGAGCTCGTCGCGACCGGTCACACCCGCCGCTTCGAGCACGCGCCGCCGGCGTTCCTGGTGCTGGTCCGCTTCGGACTCCAAGGCGCGCCGCCGTTGCTTGAGCCTCTGGGTGAGCGCTGCGAAGCGTTCCGTGGCGAACACCCTGGCCAGTACCTCGCGACGGGTCTTGTCGTCGGTGACGACCTCCCGGAACTCGCCCTGCGGCAGCACGACGGTCTGGCGGAACTGCTCGACCGTGCACCCGAGCAGCTCCTCGACGCGCCTCGTGACCTCGCTGGTCTTGTCGGCGATCACCTCGATCGGCACGCCGGCCGCGTCGAGACGCTCGAGCCGCCCATCAGCCTGAACCTGAGCTAGGCCCACCCCTCGCAGCTTCGCCCGTGACTGGGCAGGCCTCCTCGTCACGCGGTAGCGCTCGCCCCGCAGCTCGAAGTCGAGCACAACCTTCGTCTCGGCGGCCGGGTCGAGGATGCTCGCGAACTCGCGCCCGCCGCGCTCGACCTTCTGAGGATCGAACAGGGCGTACGTGATGGCGTCCAAGAGGGCGCTCTTCCCACTGCCGGTGGGTCCGTGAACCAGGAACAGCCCGTGCGCGGCGAGCGCTTCGAAGTCCACCGTCTCGA
>SKSV01000123.1 GCA_007122815.1 Trueperaceae bacterium
CTTGAACATGCAGTTTGCTCCCTTCGAGAGCGGGTCAGAGGTCACGGACGGTGAGGCCGACTATGAGTGCGACCGCTCCGACGTGCGTGTGGGCGAGCCCGGCAAGCACCGGACGATAGGGGACCTGGAACGACTCGAGCAGCCCGGAGATGGTGAAGAGGCTGACACCGAGATCGCCAGCGTTCCAGACAAGGTGCAGGAGCGCACCGAGCATGCCGGTCAGTACCGATACACCCATCCAGATGTTGAACGGAGTTCGCACGATCTTGTGTGTGGTGAAGAACATCAACATGCACAGCGGGAACCCGATCATCGACACGTAGAAGGGCCAGCGCGCCCAGAAGCTCTCCAGGTAGTGGTCGATCACCCAGTGCTCGACACCGTAGAAGACGAACCCGAAGGCGGCGACTAGCAGGAAGAAGTTCTGCAGGAACCCGAGGGTCTTGCCCTCTTCAGTCGTGGCGTTCATCCATCTCTCCAGCATGGCGGTCTCCTATCGCGCCCTGAATATGCAGGCGAGGCCGGTCACGCCCATGTTGGTGTAGGCCATGGCGGCCAAGACCGGCCGGAAACCATGGAACTCATCCATGGCGAAGGACCAGTTCCAGGCGACCTGACCCGCGTCCATCATGTTCCAGACCCAGTGCCAGTAGGCGCCCACGACGCCCGTCGCGATCGAGGCCCACATGGTGATGATGAACGCCCATCGCACCCAGGACGTCTTGCGATCGAAGAGCACCCAGACGGTGAAGATCACCCCCGGAACGGTCAGGTAGAACGGTACCAGCGACTCCCAGGTGTCGAGCCAGTGACCGATGATGAAGAGCTCGACGGGGTACATGACGAAGGCGCCCAAGATGAGCACCATCAACACGACCCGGACTATCTCGAGCGTGCGCGCGGTCGGGTTCGGTGCGCTTCGAAGCGCGGGTATCACGTCACACCTCCTTCGGAACTCGTACGTCCTCCGAGGCGCGGCAGCTCGACCAAGTTCCGTCGGCTCTCCGCAACGATCACAAACCTCGCCACCGATTCTCCCGACTCCGGAATCATCTGTCAACGTCGATTCGTCACTGGAAGTCCCGCCCCAACTCCGTTAGGGTCTCGGCTTGCGCCACGAATCAGGTCCCGCCGCTCGCTCTACAGGCCGCACACCAGCCCTGCAGCGAGAGGTGATCGCTGGTCACGCAGAAGCCGAAACGCTCCTCCAGGAGGGCGTAGAACGCGTGTGTGACATCATGCGGCGCCTCGATCTCGATCCCGCAGCCGCGGCAGGTGAGGTGATGGTGGGGCTCGAGCGGGCCGGCGAGCTCGTAGAAGGCGTGCCCGTCGTGCTCGTGCGGCCTGATCAAGCCTCGCTCGCTCAGGAAGTGGAGGTTGCGGTAGACCGTGGCGTCGTTGACGCCCGGCGCTCGCTCGCGGACGGACTCGCAGAGCTGCCGCGCGCTCAGCCTGGTAGGGCTGTCGCAGATCACGTCCATTATCAGCTCACGCTGGCGCGTCACCCGGTACCCGTCTCGCCGCAACGCGTCTTGGTAGTTCCAGGTGTGGTGCGACATCTTCGACCGACAGTGTAGCCAAGCCCGGCTGAGGCCACCGGGACGGCATGCCCCGCGGTCGTGGCGTTACACGGGTCGCGCGAGCGTCGGAAGCTCCACGCGTAGCAGCGCGCCTCCGGCCCGGCGCGTGTCCGCTTCGACCCGACCTCCGTGCAAGGCAGTGATCGCCGCTACTATCGACAGCCCAAGCCCCGAGCCACCGGTGAGCGCGCTACGCGCGGGGTCGGCGCGGTAGAAGCGCCTGAAGACGTGCGGTAAGTCCTCGGGCGCGATGCCGGGGCCGTCATCGGCGACCTCGAGCACCGCCGCTCCTCGCGCCACGCGTACGCCTACCTCGATCGTGCCCCCGCGCGGCGCGAACTGGAGGGCGTTGTCCACCAGTGCGTTCACGACCTGCCTCAGCCGCTCCGGGTCTCCCTCCACCAGGGCGGGCTCAGCGGCCACGAGGAGCGAGACGCCCGCGTCCTGCGCACGCGACAGGAAGCCACGCACGGCGTCCCTCACCAGTGCAGCCAGGTCGACCGGCTCCGCTTCGAGGGTCAGCTCGCCCGCTTCGGCGAGAGTGAGCAGGCGCAGGTCGGAGACCAGACGCGCCAGGAGGTCGACCTGCTGCAGTAGCTGCTGCACGGTCTCGGGGTCTGCCTCCATCAAGCCGTCCTGGATGGCTTCGAGCTCGCTCTTGAGCACGCTCAGTGGGGTGCGGAGCTCGTGCGCCACGTCCGTGGTGAAGCGCTGCCGCTGGTCCTCCTCCGCCTGCAGACGGTCGGCGGTGTCGTTGAAGACGCGCGCCAGAGCCGCGACCTCTGAAGGCCCGCTCGGCGCTGCTCGCAAACCGCGCTCACCGGCCCCGTATCGCCTGGTGACGTCCGCGAGCTGCGTGATGGGCCGGCTGGATCTCAGTGCGATCCAGCCCCCGGCCGCGAGCGCCACGCCCAGCGCCACCGAGGCGGCGCGCAGCGTTGCCGATTGCAGCTCGTCGAGTAGAGCCCGAGACGCACCCATCGCACCCATCCCCGCTTGCTCCCCAAGTGCTCCCGGGCCACCGGGCCCGGCCCCTCTGGGGCCCTGGGTCACGCCGAAGGCGCGAGGCACCCGTTCGGTGGCCGAGCGGTAGCTCAAGTACCCGGTCAGGCTCACCGAGAAGAGGGCGGTGAGCGCCACCGTGAGAAGCAACCGCGCCGTGAGACTCACGGGCGCAACCGGTAACCAACGCCGCGCACCGTCTCGAGCTGGCTCGCGCAAGGACCGAGGCGGCGGCGGAGGTTCTTGACGTGCGCGTCCACCGTGCGCTCGTCGCTGAAGCCGTCGATCTGCCCCTCCATCAGCTCGCTCCTGCGCAGCGCCACCCCAGCGCGGGAGGCGAGCGCCGCCAAGATGCGGAGCTGAGTGGGGCTCAAGTCGAGCCTGACATCACCGCAGTAGGCCTCGAACGCGTCGAGGTCGAGTCGCAACCTGCCCACCAGGTGCTGGCGGGCGCTGCGGACGTTACCGGCCGCCCTTCGCAGCACCGCCCGCACCCGCGCCACCACCTCGCGCGGGCTGAAGGGTTTGCTGACGTAGTCGTCGGCGCCCAGGGCTAGTCCCGCCAGCCGGTCGCCCTCCTCCACCTTCGCCGTGAGCATGATGATCGGTACGTCGGAGGTGCTCCTGATGCGCTCGGCGACGGCGATACCGTCCATCCCCGGGAGCATGAGGTCCAAGAGGACGAGGTCGGGTGCTGCGGCACGCCAGAGCTCGAGGGCGCGCCTGCCGTCCCCGGCTCGCTCCACCTGGTACCCGTCCGCGCGGAGGTAGCGCTCGAGGACAGCGGCGATGCGCGGCTCGTCCTCCACCACCAGGATGCGTTCGCCTGGCATCGTGCTTCACTCTACGGCGAGCGCCGCGCACCGGGTGTCCAGGGCGCGGTCGCCGCCGACGACCTCCAGGTTCGCTGTGCGCTCAAGGATCGCGCTGGCCGTGAGGCCCGCGCTGCATGGGTTCCATCTGATGACGGCGCACGCGCGGCTGCGCCTGCGGACCTCTGGGCGCCTCGGAGCGCTGGGCCATCAGAGGCTCACCCGTGAGGTGTTGGCCGCCTCCGAGGCCCTGGCGATCGACGATGCTCTCGAAGACCACGGGCCCGCGCTCGCGCATCCGATCTGCTCGGACCTCGTTGATCGCGTCTGCCGCCAGCAGTTCCGCGATGGCGCGCTCGCGTGCCTCGAGGTACGCCGCGCGCAGCGTCGCGCGCGTGATGCCCTCCTCCTCAGCGATGCTGGCGATGGAGGCCCCTGCTTCCTTGCGCGCGTGCAGCTCCTCCTCGCTCAGACCGAGCGTGTCGTGGAGGGCCCCGCGCATGCGCGCGCCGAGCTGGCTGGGACCGTGCTGGCGCTGCTGCTCGAGCTCGAGCGCCTGCATGCGAGCGGTCATGCCGCTGCGGGGCGCTTCGCCGAAACGCGGTCCTTGAGCGACGGCGAACGCCGCGA
>SKSV01000299.1 GCA_007122815.1 Trueperaceae bacterium
GTCGGCGAGGAGACCGACGGGCCCCAGGACGAGTCCGAGGAAGCGGACGATAGCCTCGGCGACCCTCGCGGCGACGAGCCGACCGAGGCTCCGCCGCCGGAGGAGGAACCATGAACGAGCTCGCGCTCACGCTACGTGGCGCATGCGCGTTCCTCGTGTTGGCTCTCGCGCTGTTACTTCCTGCAGGGGTCGCGCACGCCACCGCGTACCGGTCATTGGACCTCGATCAGCGCTTGGAGCTCGCCGTCGACGTCTTCGTAGGGCGTGTCACGGCCGTCGAGGGAGAGCGGCGCGGCGACGAGCCCTGGACGGTAGTCAGCTTCAGTGTCGACGCCTGGCTCCTGCGTGACGGTACGGTCAACGAAACCGGACCGTTCGAGGTGTCCCTTGCCTTCCTGGGTGGCAGTGCGACGGGAGTCGCTGCCAGGCAGGTGGCTGGGTTCCCCACCTTCACGGTAGGCGAGCGGGCGCTGTTGGCGACCTACGGCGACGAGGTGGAGTCAGCCTCTCCGCTCGTGGGGGTCACGCAAGGACTCTGGCGCGAGCTGGACGGCGTGTGGCGTGACGAGGCAGGCGAAGCAATGGCGGTCGACGCCTCCGGCAGACCGACACTCGCCGCCGAGGGCGCCCCGGAAGACGACTGGTTCGCGTCCCTGCTCGAGCGCTTGCGCGAGCTGAGGGACACGCAGTGAGCGCGCGTCGTCTCCTGGCGCTGGCGACGATGCTCGCGCTGGCGAGCGCCGCGGCCTGGGAGCTCCGTGTGGACGACACGGGTGGACCGGGTGACCTGGCCGAACGAGTCGAGGCGGCGGTCGACGCCTGGCGCTCCGCGGGGGCGGACGTCGAGTCCGTCGAGAGGACCGTGCTCGTCCGCTACGCGAGCGGCGACCTCATGGGCCCAGACGCGGTGAGCCTAGTGGTGACGGGAGGGCCGCCAGGCGTGGACCTGGAGATCCTCCTGCGTGCTGACGCGAGCGAACTCCTGGACGACGCCCTGATCGTGGCGGTAGGGGTTGCGCTGGGTGGCACACCCGGAGTAGGCGTGCTCGAGGGCCGCTTGGTGCCCGACGAGGACCGCCGCCCCAGCGAGGCCGACGTCACCGCGCTGGCGCCCGGTCGAAGCTTGCCTGGCGACGTGACGGGTGACGGGAGCATCGGCTTCGCCGACCTGCTGGCCCTCGCCGAGGCCTGGGGGTCACGCGGTGTGAACCTGGCCGCCGATCTGGACGGTGACGGAGAGGTGGGCGATTCGGACCTCGAGATCCTGCGTGAGAACTACACGTTCCGGCCGCTCGCGGAGGAACAGGCGCCAGAGACCCCGCCCGCCGAAGCGGACGCGCCCCCCGAAGCCGAGGACCCACTCGAGGAGGGCGAAGACGGTACGGAGGACCCGGTCGAAGACGACGCCGAGAGTGGAGGCGACCGGCCCTCCAACGACGACGCAGCGGACGAGTGAGCCCGCGGCCGTTCTCAGGCGTCGCCCGCGACCGCGTCTATGGCTTCGGCCAGGTCGACGTCGTGCTGTGAGACGCGCCCGCCAGCATCGTGCGTGCGCAGACGCAGCGTCACCTCCCGGTAGACGTTCGCGATCTCGGGATGGTGGCCATGCTTCTCGGCCAGCAGCGCCACGGCACTCAAGAACGAGAACGCAGCCACGAAGTCGCTGAAGCTGAGGTCCCTACGCAGCGCGCCGTCCTCCAGCCGCCAGTTGGTGAGCCTGCTCAAGGCCCGTTCGATGTCGTTCGGACTCAGGGGGTCGGGCATGTCGGTTCCTCCTTAGAGGAGAGCACGCTAACCCCAACGGTCGGCTGACACCGTCACCGGGCGACCCTTCAGGTAGAGCACGGCCAGCTCTTGATCGGCTCTGGCACAGACCAGCGTGCCGCCGGCCACGCCTTCGACGAGCATGTCGTTGAACGAACCGATCACCTGCCCGGGCAGCATGACGACCAGCTGCTCGGGTCCGTCGCGTTGTCTGCCCCTGTAGCTCCGAACCGTTAGCCTCAAGCCTTCGACCTCGACCGTCAACGGCTCGCTGGTGAGCGTGTGGACGTCCCCCACGGCTCGCTCCTCGCGCTCGATCACACCTACCAGGTCAGCGCTCTCGACGTTCAGTGCCGTCAGGAAACGCTCGGTCAGGCTCAGCACCAGGTTGTCGGGCAACTCCAGACCGGCCGCGCGGGCTGCGCCCCGCACCAGACCCTCGAGCGCCACGCGGCGTTGAGGCGCGCGCGCGGTGATCTCGCCAGCGCGAGCGACCGCGCGCCGCACCGTCTCGTGCGGAAGGGGCGCCCGCTGACCCGCCACGCCCACGATCACCGTCATCAGCTCGTCGCCGCGCTCGTGGGTGAGCACGAAGGCCGCTACCAGTGCCTCGGCGACGCGCGTCGCTAGCGAGCGCCCCTCGTCGCGGAAGCGCAAGTACATGTACTCACCCTCGACGTCGACGAGGAGCCGGCCGCGGCCCATGCGCAGGTCCATGTGCGGCGCCAGGGGGTGCGAGGCACCATCCACGAACAGTGTGCGCGTGGAGCTACTACCCATCAAGGCGAGCTCCTGCCCTCCAATGGTGAAGCGCGCGGGACCGACCATACGCATCGTGATGGCCTCGGCACCGGGAGGCACGCGGTCCCAACGCAGTGCCGGGTTGACGCCGAACAGCACCCCACCCTCCAAGCGCGGTCCGGGAGCACGACCGCCCACGCGCGCCGGCAAGTGGCGCTCCAGACGCTCAATCAACGCCTGCGCGTGCTCGACGAAGCGAGCCACGTCGCGCTGGAACATCTGGCGTTGGTTCCGTTCGAACGCCAGCGTCTCGACCAATCGGGCGTCGATGTCGCGTCTCAGCACGGCTTTCTGCGCTTCGGGCATGCGCTCCTTGGTCAGCTCCTGCAGGGCCGTGCGAAGCTCGGCGCTGGTGGCGCCCTTGCGTGCCAGCGGCGAGAAGCGGCCGGCGTAGGGATCCTTGGCGACCGCCAAGATGGCCTCCTTGACGTAGCCGAGCGCGCCCGCCTCGGGCACCTCGAGCCTCGCGAGCGGTCCCCGCCCCTGGCCGAGGCTCATGATCAGGTCGATCAGCTCACGCGCCAACTCGCCGAGGCTGTCTACGTCAGACAAGGAGATCAGCGGGTCCTCCCGCTCCGGCAGTGGCTCGCCCACCTTGAAGCGCTGCAAGCCAGCGTCGGTGCTGAAGCCAGGCCGCTCGGCGTGGCGCTGCAGGTTACGCAGCGTTGCGTACACGAGCCGCGGCGTCAGGCGGTCGCGCTCGGCGCGCCATCCTACGGCCAAGCCTCGCACCACCTCGTCGAGTTCTTCCCACCAGACCCTCGCGGCGAGCGCTTTGAGCCGCTCGCGCTCCTCTCGCAGCAGCGGGTCCTCACTGGAAGTGCCGGAGACCTCTACCTCCAGCAGAGCGCTGTCGCGTTCAGTACGCTCGTCCTCGAGGCGTAGGTCGGTCAGGCTCTCGCGCCGCGCCGAACCGCGCGTAGGGAGTTCGGCCACCGCGCGCAACCGGCGCGCGACCTCTCCGAAGCGCTCGCGCTCTTCCGGGGTCAGCTCACCTACGCCGCTCTCTATGATCCCGTGGAGCCGCCACAGAGAGCCGGGTCCGCCCCGCACGGGCCGGCGTGTCACGAGCGCGTCGAGCTTGTACTCGAGCAGTTCGAGCGCGATGCTCGGCAACGCGTTCACGCGAGCAGTGTAGCTGTTCGCGCCTGGCGCGGCGCGTGAGTTACGTCGCACGCCGTTACCTTCAGAGACGTCCTGGACGCGCCCTGGCGCGACAATCCCGCTTGACTGGAGCGAGCCGCTCGGTGATGATGACGCGCGCGGCACGACCAACGGCGCGAAGGGAGCACGGGTGCCACACATCATCTGCGAGCCTTGCATCGGGACGCTCGATCGAGCCTGCGTGGAGGTTTGCCCAGTCGAGTGCATCTACGAGGCGGACGACCAGTTCTACATCCATCCCGAGGAGTGCATCGATTGCGGGGCCTGCGTGCCGGCGTGCCCCGTCAC
>SKSV01000169.1 GCA_007122815.1 Trueperaceae bacterium
ATGCCGCGGCGCGTCCCGGGAGTAGCGTTCGTGGCCGGCCAGCAACTCTTCCAGCACGCTGGCTGCGCGGGTGGGCAGGGTGGTGGTCATGGTTCTCGAGGGTACCGTAGCGACGAAGCCACCTGAGCGCCTCACGGGCCCGGCTCGGAGTCGCCGGGACGTAGGAGCGTCTCAGCAGCTTTCGGGCGTCGCCTCGAAGGGAAGCGCAGGCTGCACCACGCGGTGCGCGATGGGGAAGAGGCCGCTCACGCTCACCCCCACGAGGCGCAGCGCGCCTGGAGGGCGGGGCGTGGTGAACAGCAGCGCTTCCGCCCAGAGCGAGACCTCGCGGACGCTACCGACCGGCGTTGCTGGCGTCGTCGAGCGGGTCACCACTCGGAAGTCGCGATAGCGCACCTTCAGCGTCACCGTACGTGCCGCTAGCCGGGCCCGCACCAAGCGGCGCCCCACCGTCTCTGTGACGGCGGCTAGCTCCGCCTCGAGCGCGGCGCGCTCCTCCAGATCACGTGCGAACGTGCGTTCAGCCCCGATCGACTTGCGGCGCCGGTCGGGCACCACGGGGCGTTCGTCGATGCCGCCCGCGGCATCGACGAGGAACTCGGAGAGCTTCCCGACGCTGCGCCGTAGCGTCTCCGGGTCGACGCGCAGCAGGTCCGCGCCGGTGCTGACGCCGAGTCCGCGCAGCCGCTCGGCGGTGCGTGGCCCCACGCCGAAGAACTTCTCGATCGGCAGCGCCGCCACGAACGCCACCACCCGCTCGGGGGTGATCACCGTCAAGCCGTCGGGCTTGTCCATGCCTGAGGCGACCTTCGCGACGAACTTCCCGTTGCCGACCCCAGCCGAGGCGGTGAGACCGGTCGCGCGCCGGATCTCGGCCTTGATGGCGCGCGCGGCCAAGGTGGCCGAGGGCGGACCGCGCTTGGGCTCTGTCACGTCTAGGAAGGCCTCGTCGAGGGCCAACGGCTCCACCAGGTCGGTGAAGCTGCGGAAGACCTCGTGTACAGCCTGCGACGCCTCGTGATAGGCGGGGAAGCGTGGCGGGACCACTAGCAGCTCGGGGCACAGGCGGCGCGCGTGAACGGTCGGCATCGCCGAGCGCACGCCGAAGCGTCGCGCTTCGTACGAGGCGGTCATCACCACGCCGCGCTCGCTGCCGCCGCCGACCGCAACTGGTCGTCCGCGCAAGCGCGGTTCGTCACGCTGCTCCACCGCGGCGTAGAAGGCGTCCATGTCGACGTGCACGATCTTGCGCACCGTCCTCACGCTAGCAAGCGCGCGCACCTGCGGCTGCGCGCAATGATGGGGCCATGCGAATCGACCAGATCGAGATGCGCGAGGTCGCCATGCGACTGCGCTTCCGCTTCGAGACCAGCTTCGGCGTCGAGCAGGACCGACGCATCCTCCTGGTGACGGTGCGCGGTGGCGGCGGTGAAGGTGTGGCCGAGTGCGTAGCGGGCGAGTACCCGGGCTACGCCTACGAGACGCGTGACACCGCCTGGAGCGTGATCCGTGACTTCATCGCGCCCGCGGTACTGGGGCGCGAGTACGCCACACCCCACCAACTCCTTCGTGACCTCGGTCACGTACGTGGTCATAACATGGCCGTAGCGGCCGTGGAGATGGCGTTCTGGGACCTCCAGGCCAAGGCCCTTGGAGTACCCTTGTGGCACCTCCTGGGCGGGGTGCGCACCGCGGTGCCCGTCGGGGTGTCCATCGGGATCCAGCCGAGCTTGGACGACACCGTGGAGCAAGCCCGTGCACACCTCGAGCAGGGCTACGCGCGCGTCAAGCTGAAGATCAAGCCTGGTTGGGACGTGGCGCCGGTGCGCGCGGTGCGCGAAGCCTTCCCCGAAGCCGACCTCACCGTCGACGCCAACAGCGCCTACCGCCTCGTCGATACCCGCATCTTGCGCGATCTCGATCAGTTCGGCCTCGCCTACATCGAGCAACCCTTGGCGCACGACGACCTCATCGACCACGCCGCCCTCCAGGCGCAGCTCACCACCGCCATCTGCCTCGACGAGTCGATCCACAGCGCTGAGGACGCGCGCAAGGGACTGCAGATAGGCGCGGGTCGGGTGATCAACGTGAAGGTCGGTCGCGTGCGCGGGTACGCGGCTGCAAGGCGCCTGCACGACGTGGCGGTGGCGTTCGGGGCACCGGTGTGGTGCGGAGGCATGCTCGAGTCAGGCGTGGGCCGCGCCCACAACCTCCACGTGTCGACGCTGGAAGGCTTCGTGTTGCCGGGCGACACCAGCAGCGCGAGCCGCTATTGGGACGAGGACCTCGTGGAGCCGCTACTGGAAGCGCACGACGGCGTCCAGCAGGTGCCGGAGGGCGACGGGATCGGTGTGAGGCTGAAGACCGACCTGGTCGAGCGCCTGACTCGGCGAGTCGAGGTGCTCGCTGCGGGTGCATGAGCTCGAGAGGGCGCCGAGGCCGCAGCTCGTGCATGGGTTCACTAGCTCCAGGAGGCACGAAATAGGGGTTGACACCCTGTTGAGCGCGACCTAAACTCTTGCATAGGAGACAAAGGTATCACGAACTCCGCTTTGGTGGTGGAGGCTGGATACGGTCGCCGAGGAGGTCTCGAGGATGACGCAGTCCACCGGGTACGCGATCACGGCGCTAGGCCATGTCGCGACCGCGGGCGGTAAGGCACTCTTCATCAAGGACATCGCCGAGGAGACGCAGCTCCCACACCCGTACCTCGCGAAGATCATCCACACGCTCGCGAGGCGCGGCTTGGTCGTCACCCGCCGTGGCGTCGGTGGCGGTGTCGCGTTGGCGCGCGACCCTAGCGACATCACCCTCTACGACATCGCCTACGCTCTGGACGACCCCTTGCTGGAGGAGCGCTGCATGCTCGGTGCTGCGACCTGCAGTGACGAGCGCGCTTGCCCAGCCCACGCCTTCTGGACGAAACACCGCGAGGAGCAGATCACCTTCTTGCGTGAGAGCACGTTGGCTGACGTGGCCGCGTTCGAGACGCGGCAGCGCGACAAGAACGCGGCGTGAACGAGGCCGCGCGAAGGAGGGAGGAGGCAACGCCGACATTGCTGAGTTGCTTATCATCAGATCAGGAAGGCGCGCCCCCATGAGCCTAATCACCGCCGCCACCTTCGCGTCAAGTCGCCCACACCGGAGGACCGCATGAAGCGACCGCCAACCAAGCCCGAGCCCTCAGCGCAGGAACAGGCGCCGGCTCCCTCCGCGCGCGAGTACTACGAGAGGCTCGCTGCCGAGGCCGACGCCCACATGGATCGCCTGGAGGCGCAGGAGCCCCTCAAGGACATCACCCTCGAGACGTTGCTCAAGCGGCGGGGCGTCACGCGCCGCGAGTTCCTCAAGATGGTCGCGGTCACCACGGCGGCTCTGTCGCTGCCCTCTATCTTCGATCTGCGCGTTGCACGCGCGGCCGAGCTCGCCACCCGGTTGCCGGTCATCTGGCAAGAGCTGCAATCGTGCACCGGGAACAGCATCGCGCTCATCCGCAACAACAACCCAGGCGTCGACGAGTTGCTCCTCGACCTGATCAGCCTGGAGTACTCCGAGGTGCTGATGGCGCCTTCGGGCCAAGCCGCGGAAGACGTTCTAGAGGCAGCCATCGAGCGCTACGACGGCCAGTACATCGCGGTCTTCGAAGGCTCGGTCCCGGTAGCGGACGACGGTAACTACCTGACCATCGGCCCGGCCGGGCACACCGGTGTCGAGATCGTCGAGCACATCGCGCAGCATGCCGCCGCCATCGTCGCAGCCGGCACCTGCGCTGCCTACGGAGGCATACCCGCGGCGCGGCCGAACCCGACGGCGGCGCTCGGCATCGCCGACTTCCTCAACACCCGACGCATAAACAAGCCGGTGGTCAACCTGCCGGCTTGCCCCGTTTCGAGCACCAACGTGGTCGGCACCATCCTCGAGTACGCGATGTTCGGCCGGTTGCCGCAGCTCGACGCCTTCGGGCGCCCGCTGTGGGCTTACCGCGACCGCATCCACGACAAGTGCGAGCG
>SKSV01000417.1 GCA_007122815.1 Trueperaceae bacterium
TCACCAGGCCGCGCTGCTGCAGGCGTGGGTTCGAGACGCGCCGCTGGTGATGGTCGTGTCGGGCGTGGTGGCGCGCACGGAAGGCCGGTACGGCGAGCGTGCGGAGCGCTACGTCCACATGGAGGCCGGGCACGTGGCGCAGAACGTCTACTTGCAGGCTCAGGCCCTTGGGCTGGGTACCGTCGCGGTCGGCGCCTTCGACGAGGAAGCCGTAGCGAGCGTGCTGGAACTCGACGAGGGGCAGAGAGCGCTCTACCTCCTGCCCGTCGGCCGGCCGCGCTGAACGCACCCGCTTGCCTGGAGGGGCGAGACCCGGCGGGTTCAGTGGACCTGGCACGCCTCGAGCCGGTTGCCGTCGAGGTCCCTGAACTGAAACCAGGTGACGCCGGCTGACTGCGTCACCGGGTCCACCAACACCCCCCGCTCACGCAGCGCTCGCCAAGCGTACTGCGCGTTCTCTACCGCTAGGATCGGGTACGTAGTAGCTGCGCCCGGCGCGGCCGGCGTCTCTCCCCTCTTCAGCTCCCAGAGCGTGATGCTCGTGCCGGCGCCCGCATCGAGCACCACCAGGCGCTGCGCTTCGTCCTCGTACGAGGCCTCCATGCCGAGCTTGTCCCGGTACCAGGATTTGGCCGCCCCTACGTCCTGCACGCGCAGCAGAACCGTGTCGATGCTAGAGAACAGAGCGTCATCCGCCATGACTCAGTGCCTCCCGCAGGCACGCCTCCGTGCCCGATGAAGTGACATGAGGCGACCGCAGGGCCGCCGAAGCAGCATACTGCCAGTCCCGCTAACCGAGCACCAGGGCGACCGCAGCCTCGACGCGCAAGGACTGCGCCTCACGTAGCAAGGCGTCTACGCGGGCTTCGCCTAGCGAGCGGCGCGCGACGCTCACCTGACGCTCTAGGCTCTCGCGCGCCGGGAACGGCATCACCGAACCCAAGCGCTCATGAAGCCCGCGTGATGCCCCTGCGAGCCGCAAAGCGTGCTCGTGATCGCCCTGCCTCATGGCCAGGTCGACGAGGCTGGCGAGCACATCGGCCACCCCGCGCGTGTCCCCGAGGTCGCGGAAGCGCGTCAACGCCTGAGCGTAGCGGCCGTGGGCCTCCGCCAACTCACCTTCACGCGCCGCGATGTCGCCCAAGGCTTGCGAGGTGATCGCAAGGCCCACCTGGTAACCCAGCCGCTCGAAGACGGCTCGCGACGCCTCGCGCAAGCGCTTCGCCTCCTCCACGTCACCGCGATCGAAGGCCAGGGCACCGAGATTGCCCAGAGCCAGGCCTTGAATGAGCCCCTCTTCGGCCGCGCTCGCCACCTCCAACGCCTCCCGGTAGCACTCTTCCGCTCCCGCCACGTCACCCCGGTACTCGGCCAGCGCACCCATGTTGTTAAGAGCGTTGGCGACCTGGCGCTGGTTCGCCAGGGCACGGTAGTGACCGAGGCACTCCTCGATCAGATGCGCCGCGGAGTCGTAGTCACCCTGTATCCGCCGCAGGTTCGCCAGGTTGCCGAGCGCGGCGGCGACAGCGGCGCGGTCGCCGAGCTCGCGGCTCATGACCAACCCGCGCTCGTAGAGGCTCGCAGCTGCCTCGAAGTCCTCGCACAGCCGCGCGAACGCGCCGGCGCTGCCGATACTTTTGGCTCGCAGCTCGTTGCGCTCCTCGCTCAGCGCCAGCGCTCTGTCGAGGTACGAACGCGCCTCGCGGTAGTGCCCGCGGAGCCACCAGAAGTCGAACAGTGCCTGCGCCAGGCGCAGGGCAAGGCCCTCCTGCCCCGTGGCGATGAGGTGATCCAGCGCCTCGCGGAGTTCGGGATGGTCCCGAGCCAGACTCTCCAACCACGTGGCGCGGGCTTCCGGCCCGCCTTGGTCCTCGGCCAGCGCCAGGAAGTGCGCCGCGTGGCGGTCGCGTAGGCCAGCCAGCCGGGCTGCATCCGCCTCGAGCCGCTCGAGGCAATACTGGCGCACCACGCCGAGTCGCTCGAAACGGCCCGTGCTCTCGCGGCGCAACAGCGACTTGTTCACCAGCGCCAGCAGGGTGCGCAGGTTCACGCCCGCGACGGCCTCCGCGCCGTCCTTCGTGAAGCCGGCGCGGAACACCGCCAGCGCCTCCAGGGCGGCGCGCTCGTCGTCGCCGAGCAGGTGCCATGAGTAGTCGAGCGCGGCGCGCATGCTGCCGTGGCGCTTCGGCACGTTCCGAGCCGTCGAAGCGAGCGTGTCGAGGTTCTTGGCGATGGCGTCCGCGACCTCGTCGGGTCGCATCAGGCGCATCCAGGCCGAAGCGAGTTCGATGGCCAGCGGCATCCCCTCGAGCAATCGGCACAGCCGCACCACACCCTCTCGATCGACCTCCTCCACCGTGAAGCCAGGGTGGGCTCGGCGAGCGCTACGAATCAGGAGGGCAACCGCGTCGAACGCCTCGAGCGCCAGGTCGCCGGTGTCCGGGCAGGCGAGCCACTCCACCTCGAAGAGCACCTCGCCGTGAAAGTCGAGGCGCTCGCGTGACGTGACCAGCGCTTTCGAGCCAGGCGAGGCCTCGAGCCAGTCTAGAACGATGCCCGCACCGTCCAGGACGTGCTCGATGTTGTCCAACACCAGTAAGGCAGAGCGCCGGGCGACGGTCTGGACGACCTGGTCCTCGGGTGAGCGCGCGGCGTCCGGCTGGATCCCCAGCGCCTCGAGCACGGTTGGGGCCAGCTCCCAGACCGCGTCCACGTTCGAGAGCGAGACGAAGACGGCGCCGTCCTCGAAGCCTTGCGCTGCGCGACCGGCGGCCTCGATGGCGAGCCGGGTCTTGCCGCTACCTCCCGGTCCGACCAGCGTCACCAACCTCTCGCCGTCACGGAGGAGGCGATCGAGACGATCCAGCTCCGCCTCTCGACCCACGAACGGCGTGAGGGGACGCGGAAGCGCACCGGGGGTGAGGCGCCCGGCTTCGACCCCGACGCTGGCGTCCTCGACCCGTCCGGTGAGCCGCAACCGCTCGGCGAGGGCGACGGTGTCGTCGAGTGGCTCGAGTGAGAGCTCGTGCTGGAGCTGTGCGCGGAAGGACTCGAAGGCGCGCAGGGCGCTCTCGCGCTGGCCAGCAGCTGCGGCGCAGCGCAGGTAGGCCTGGAGCGCGTCCTCGGCCAGCGCGTCGCGCGCCAGGACTTCGCGCAACCGGGCCGTGGCGTCGGCGTAGTCTCCATCCCGCTCCAGCTGGCCCGCCACCTGCAGCATGGCCTCGCGCCAGGCGTTGTGGAGCGTCTCGCGCTCGCGGTCGAGCCAGGCCTCGAATCCGAGCGGGAGTCCGGTCCAAGCGCCCTCGAGCAACGGGCCGCGGTAGTGTTCGATCGCTTCCGCCCACGCGCCGGCGCCTATCGAGGCGCGGAACAGTTGCAGGTCGGACGCCACCCGCCAGCGAAGGCGCGAGCGTTCGGCTTCGAGGCCGTCGAACCAGCTCTGTCTGCGGCAGTGGTACACGAGCTGACTCAGGTTGTGACGGGCGGCCTGCTCTTCCTCCTCAGGCCAGAAGAGGCCGATTACCTCGTCACGGCTCACCCAGTCGCCGCGGTGCGCGAGGTACGCACCGAGGAGCAGCGATTGACGCAGAGGCAGGTCCATCCACACCTCCCCCTGCCGCAGGCGAGGGGGCCCCAAGAGCAGCAAGGCCGGATCCATGGGACACGTTAGTGCATCGCGGGCCAAGAGGCGGTGGCCGGTTCACGCTCGATCGAGCTGCCCGCGCCGGCTTGCTTGCCCCGAGATGCCGGCGTAGGGGCGCCCGCGTGGGCGCCCCGGCGCGGGTCCGCTACCTAGCTCAGGGTTGGTAGAGCTCGAAATTCTGGTACATCGTCATCACCTCGGCGGCCGTGAGCGCGCGGTCGAACACCATCAGCTCGTCGATCGAGCCGTTGAACGGGAAGCGGCGGAAGCCTATGCCCTGCGTGGTCTGGCCCAACTCGCTCGACGCGATGCGCATCATCGTCAGGTCGGTGTCGGGGCGCGGCTGCGTCGGGACA
>SKSV01000089.1 GCA_007122815.1 Trueperaceae bacterium
TCCCCCGTTTCGAACGGAGTGACGCACGGCTACGCCTCCTCGCGAGACCCGACCCGTGCCGGCAAGAGCCTTGTGACACGGCGCGTGAGCGATAAGCCCCCGTGCAGTATGATCCCTGATGAGCACCCCACGAGAGTTCCGAAGTGGGAGGATTGGGGTACTCGTAGCGCCTCTAGTGGGGGCACGAGCAGGCGGCGCCCGCCATAACGTTATGGCGAACTGGGAACCGCGCGGTACTCGCGGCACGCCAAGGCGTGCCGACCGGCCTCTAGGCGCTCACCTCGATGGCTCTCACGCGCCACGGCACCTCGGCGCGGTTCGCGCGTCGCCGATGGGTAGAATGCGGCACCGCATTCATGCGGCTCCGCACGAGTGTGGCTCTGCACGGTCGCTGGACGAGGCGCCCAGATCGGGGATTCGATGCGATGGTCGTGCTGACCTACTTCAACCATGCCGGCGGGGTGGCGAAGACGAGCACCATCCGAGACGTGGGCTACGTGCTGGCAGAGTCTGGCCGCCGCGTTCTGTTGATCGACATGGACCCGCAGGCGAACCTGACGAAGTGGCTCGGCGTCGACGACGACATCGAGCTCGAGGAGACGGTCTACCCCGCCGTCATCGGCGCGGCCGACGACGAGGATCCCGCCGCGGAAGCCGACCTAGCGCTGCCAAGCCCGAGGCGGGTCCACGGCATGGACCTCATTCCCGCGCACCTCAACATTGCGATCATCGAGCGCGAGATCCTCAGCGTCTTCATGGGCGTGGTTAGGTTGCGCGAGGCGGTCCGAAGGTTGGATGGCTACGACCTCGTGCTGATCGACCCCCCACCGAGCCTGGGGCAGCTCTCGGCGCTGGCCGTGGTGGCGGCTGACCGCGTGGTGGTCCCACTGCCGACCAACCGAAAGGGTCTCGATGGGATCCAGACCGTGATCAAGATGGTGCGCGAGTACCGCAAGGCGGCGCCAGGGCTCGACGTCGCGTTGTTCGTCCTCACCCAGCACGACCGCCGGACGCGCCACGACAGAGAGAGCTTCGAGATCATCGCTGCTCAGTTGCCAGCGTTGGCGCCCATCTCGTCTCCCCTCTCGAGTCGGCCCGCCTACTACAGCGACGCCCAGGTTCAAGGCATGCCGATACCGGTCTACGCTCCTGGCAGCGACGCCGACAGGGAGATCCGGCAGGTCGCGAGCGAGCTCCTTGCCGCGCTCGGGGAGAAGACTGATGGCGGCCCGTAAGCGGCGAGGCGACATCGACCGCGCAGCGGTGTTCGAAGCGATCCTGGGTGATCTAGGCCGTGGTCAGGCGGAGGCGCCAGCGCCGCCGGCTAGGATCCCGCTCGACGCGATCCGGCTGAACGAGCAGCAACCGAGACACCACATGGACCCCACCGCCCTGGCTCAACTGACGGCGTCTGTGCGCCAACGGGGTGTGCTAGAGCCGGTGCTGGTACGCCGGGTCGACGACGAGTACGAGCTCGTTGCTGGTGAACGGCGCACGCAAGCCGCTAGAGAGGCAGGCTTGCTCGAGATCCCAGCCATCGTCCTGGAGCTAGACGACAGGGAGGCTCTCGAGATCTCCATCATCGAGAACCTCCAGCGCGAGGACTTGAACGCAGTCGAGGAGACCGAGGCGGTGCTCGCCCTGTTGGGCTTGACCCTCGACCTCGACCCCTCGGGGGTCATGGCCCTACTCAACGACGTCTACCAGCGTGACCGTGGGCGCGCGGGCGACGACAGCTTCAGCGAAGAGCAACGAGAGACGGCGGTCGAGTTGTTCGAGCGCATGGGACGTTTCACGCCGTCGTCGTTCTTCGTCAACCGCGTGCCGATCCTGTCCTTCCAGGAGGATCTGCTCGAGGCTGTACGCACCGGCCGGATCGCCTTCACCAAGGCGCAAGCGATAGCCAGGCTCGAGTCGCCAGAGCAGCGACGTGCGCTACTCGGCGAGGCGATCGAGCAGAACCTGAGCCTCAGCCAGATCCGACGCCGCATCACGGAGATGCGCGCGGACGAGGCCGTGGAACAGCCGATCGGAGAGCGTGTCGTACTGGCCCTCAACTCCGCCAAGCGGCTGCTCTCTCGGCGCAGGGTCGCTGCGCTCCCCGAGGACCAACGGTTGAGGCTGGCCGAGTTGCTCGAGGAAGTGCAGCGCGTGCTAGAGAGCTGAGGCAGCTGGGCCGCCGTGGGACACCGTCGCGGAGCATCGTGTTGACGGGTGCGCCGCTCGGTCCATTGGGCCGGGGAGGTACCCTAGCTTTCCCACTTCTGCTGCGCGAAACTGAGTGGCGTGTCGGTCGGACCGGTGCCCACTCGTCGTTCTCGACGGGCGCTCGGCGCCACAGACCCAGGCGCGTAGACGGCGTACCGTCTTCACGGGAGGTATGGGATGCTGAACGTAGGCGACAAGGCCCCCTCGTTCGAGCTCGGCGACCACGAGGGCAAGCGGCACAAGCTCGATGACTACCGCGGTGGCTGGTTGGTCGTGTACTTCTACCCGAAGGACGACACGCCCGGTTGCACGAAGGAGGCGTGCGGGTTCAGGGACTCGCTCGCCGACTTCGCCGATCTCGACGCCGCGGTGCTAGGCGTATCGGCGGACGATGCCTCGGCCCACCAGGAGTTCGCCAAGAAGTACGAACTGAACTTCCCGCTTCTGGTCGACCCCGACAAGTCGATGCTCGAGGCCTACGGCGCTTGGGGCGAGAAGACGCGCTACGGGAAGACGCACTTAGGGGTGAACCGCATCACGTACGTGATCGATCCAGACGGCAACGTCGCCAAGGCCTGGTCCGCTGTGAAGGCTGAAGGTCACGCCGACGAGGTTCGCACAGCGTTGGCCGAGCTGCAGGCTTGATCTGGCGGGCGCCAGGGGCGCTGCCTAGAACAGCGAGGTCGCGCTGGTTGTGTCGAGGCGGTTGCCATAACGTTATGGCGGGATGCGATGGCGCGCGTGCGCGCCTGGGAGCCGGGTGGACGCGATCGTCGGCGGGGGAGAGCTAGCGGCAACGGGCGCGCTGCGGCGTGTTCAGGTTGAGTCGGCTTCGGCGCGTGCCTGGGGTAGCGCGGGGATGGCCTGCGAGCGACGCCGGCGTCACCGTCGATCGCGTAGTGAGCGCTCCACGTATCGTGGTTGTGCCGATGCGGAGCTAGTGCGACCAAGGTAGGGGAGAGGTCGAGCGCTGCAGCGGCGGTGGCGTCGGGGTAGGGGAGACCGCGAAGCGCCGGAAACCGTGCGCACGCAACCTCGCGAGGGTGCCTCGTGTGACGCGGACGCGAAGTGCGTGCTCGCGCACCGTTTCTGGAGACCCAGGCTCAGGCTCTCTTGGCGGCGTGCTGCCCTGACCTCGACTCCAGCGGTACCGCGGCCCCGCGCACGTGGACCGGGAGGACGTCCCCGACCTGAACCGAGCACTCGGGTCCGGTCTGCACGATGAGCCTCAGGCGCTCTCCGTCGGAGAGCTGGCAGGTGTAGGTGAGATCGTGACCCTTGAACTCGCGCTGGAGCACGCGGACTTCGGCGCCGCTGCCGTTGGGGCTGAACGCGATCGCCTCGGGCCTGACGGAGAGCATGACCTGCCCGTGCGCCGGGCGCGTCAGCGCGAGGTCTCCCAGGGGAGTACGTGCAGCGCTACCTTGACCATCACCGCGGATCAGGTTCGTTCGACCGAGGAAGCTCGCCACGAAGGCGGTCTCGGGTCGGCCGTAGACACCTTCGGGAGTACCGACCTGCTCCAGCCGCCCCGAGCGCATCAGCGCGATGCGGTCCGCGAATGTCATGGCCTCCTCCTGATCGTGGGTGACCAAGATGGCGGTGGTACCCGTGCGCTTGAGGATCTGCCTCACCTCGGCGCGGGTCGAGCCGCGCAGCGCGGCATCGAGGTTGCTGAACGGTTCGTCCAGCAAGATGACCGTGGGAGCGGGCGCCAGGGCGCGAGCGAGGGCGACGCGTTGCTGCTGGCCGCCGGAGAGCTGGTGCGGGTAGCGGCCCGCGAAGATCGTGAGACCCACCAGGTCGAGGACCGCGTCGGCTTGTGCGAGGCGAGCGACCTTGGTCCCCTCGCGGAGACCGAAAGCGACGTTCTGACGCACGGTCAGGTGCGGGAACAGGGCGTAATCCTGGAACACGAAGCCGAGACGGCGGTTCTCGGGTTCGACCCATGTGCCGGCGTCGGCGACCGTACGGCCGGCGATACGCACGCTACCGGCGTCGGGCATCTCGAAGCCCGCGATCAACCGCAGCAGCGTCGTCTTGCCGCAGCCTGAGGGGCCCAGCAGGCAGAGGATCTCTCCGGACGCCACGTCGAGGTCGAGCTGCTCGACCGCGGCGTGGTCGCTGCGGCCGTAGCGCTTCGAGACGGCCCGCAGCTCCAGAACGGGCTTGGGCCGGTGGGGGAGAGTTACTTCACCGTCCATCGCAGCGCCCGCAGTCTAACGGCCATTCCCGACACGTAGGGTAGGTCTTGCGTCATGTAGCGGCGCCTCTCACCTGCGTCCCTCGTAGCTCACGAGCAGGCCGACGAAGAGGCTCGAGAACAGGACTATCGCCAGCGCGAAAGGCGCGGCCTCGGCCATCATGCCTTCCGACGTGCGCGTGAACACCCGCACCGCCAAGGTCGTGAAGCCCGTGGGCGCGAGCAAGAACGTGAGCGGCAGCTCCTTCATCGCGACCATCAACACCAAGGCCGTACCGGCGATGACGGGCCTACGGATCAGCGGGAAGGTCGTCTGGAAGAAGGCTACGAAAGGAACGCGCCCCAGCGAGCGCGCCGCTTCCTCCAAGCGCGGGGGTACCTGCATCAAGGCCGATCGTATGGGGCCTATCGCGAGCGCCAGGAAGCTGATGACGTACGCGACGATCAGGATCGTCGTGGTCTGGTACAGCCACGGGACGGTGCGGAGCGAGAAGAACACCAGCGCCAGCGCCAACGAGACCGGCGGGATGGCGTAACCGAGGTAGGCGAGGCGCTCTATCACGCGGCTGCCCCGCAGACGTACTCGAGCCGCCAGGTACGCGATGGGCATGGCCGCGAGAGCGGTTACGATGGCGGCCGGAGCCGCCACCGAGGCGGTGCGAACGAAGGCCTCGCCGACAGACTGCCAAGCTGCGAGGCTCGGCGGTGCCAGCAAGATCCAGGACCCCAACACCAGGAACGGCAAGCCGAGCGCGGCGAGCAGCACCAGCGCGACGTAGGCGTACGCCAGCGGCGCCCAACCCTTGAGCTTGGTGATGACCACCGCGCGCTGTGAGCCGCTGCCCGTGCGGGCGTACCTGCGCCTTCCCAGCAGGCGCCCCTCGGTAGCGACTATCAAGAGCGTCAGGCCCAAGAGGAGGAGCGAGAGCAGAGCCGCGTAGGTGCGGTCGAAGGCCGAGGAGTACTGGAGGTAGATCGCGTAGGAGAACGCCTCGAAGCGCATCAGCGCCACTACCCCGAAGTCGCCTAGCACGTAGAGCGAGATGACCAGCCAACCCGCCAGGAGCGCGGGCCTGAGTTGCGGCAGGATCACACGCGTCACCACGGCGCGGCTCGAGTGCCCGAGGCTCCTGGCGCTCTCCTCGAGGCTCGGGTCCAACCCGAGCAGGGCTGCGCGGACGTTGAGGAACAGGTACGGGTAGGTGTACAGGGCCAACGCCGCCACGGCCCCCCAGTAACCGCTCGGGCGCGGGACGATCGTGCCCGTCAGCTGCGTGACGAAGCCGTTGGAGCCGCCGAGGCTGATGAGCGCGTACGCC
This sequence comes from Trueperaceae bacterium, assembly GCA_007122815.1. Classification (GTDB taxonomy): domain Bacteria; phylum Deinococcota; class Deinococci; order Deinococcales; family Trueperaceae; genus CSSed10-48. The sequence goes on from SKSV01000089.1 coordinate 5,731, forward strand.
ACGACGTAACCGGGGATCGCCAGCGGGACCACCGACAGGATCGTGACCCACCGCCTCCAGGGCAGGTCGGAGCGCACCGTTAGCCAAGCCAGCGGGACGGCCATCACGGTGGTCAGCGCCAGGACACCGCCAGTGAGCGACAAGGTGTTGACCAGCAGCGTCCAGGTCCGCTCGCGCAGGACCAAGCGCTGCACCGTGGCCAGGTCGCCGTCGAAGGCGCGCAATGCCAGGTACACGATCGGCACCAGCGTGCCGATCCCGGCCACGATGGCCGGGATCAACACGAACCAGGGGAGGCGCCGCGCGCGGCGCGCCCAGATCAGCGGCGAGCTCGTCAGAGGAGGCCTACCTCCCGCAGTAGCTCGAGGGTCCCCTCGAGGTCTTCCAGGACGTCGAGGTCGACGTCAGGAGAGGCGGCCAGCAGAGCGTCGAAGCTCGCCAACGCTCCGGCGGGTTCGACACCAGGCACCACCGGGTACTCGAAGACGACGTTGGTGAAGTACTCTTGCGAGTCCTCCTGGAGCATGAAGCTCAGGAACGCCTCGGCAGCCTCTCGGTCGTCGCTGGTGTCCACGATCCCGGCGCCGGCGACGTTCACGAGGTTCCCGACGTCGCCGTCCCCGAAGAAGCCTTGCGCGACAGGGTACGCGGGGTCGTTGGCGAGGAAGCGCAACAGGTAGTAGTTGTTGACGAGGGCGTAGTCTACCTCGCCCGCGGCGATCGCCTCGACCTGCGTCGTGTTGTTGCGGTAGGCCTGCACGTCGTTCGCGATCATGCCACGCAGCCAGGCTTCGGTTGCGGTCTCGCCGTGTACCACGCGCATCGCGGTCACGAAGGCCTGGAAGGAGCCGTTGGTGGGCGCCCAGGCGACGCGGCCGCGGTACTGGGGCTCGGTGAGGTCGAACACCGTGGCGGGCCACGGCGTCTCAACGCTGCGTTCGGGGCTGTACGCGAGCACGCGTGCCCTACCGCTGGTGGCGACCCAGAGGCCACCGCGACTGGTGTAGATGCCCGGCAGCCCGGCAGTGAGCTCTTCAGGCAGCGCCGACAGTCGCCCGGCCTGCGATAGCGCACCCAGGGCGCCAGCGTCCTGCCCCCAGAACACGTCCGCTGGGCTCGCGCGGCCTTCCTCGAGGATGAGGACCGCGAGCTCGGCGGTGCCCCCGTAGCGCACGCTGACCTCGATGCCGGTCTCGGCGGTGAAGCGCTCGACTATCGGCTGGACCAGCGCCTCGCCGCGGCCAGAGTAGAGCGTCAGGCTCTGGGCGCTGGCCAAGCTCCCGATGGTAAGGAGCAGTGAGATCGTCAGGAGGCGTCTGGTCATCGGAGATCATCCCTTTCCTGGCGCCGCAACGCCGGGTCGACACCCCTAATACCCGAGTAAAGGACTCGGGTTTCGGTTGGATCGATGCTACGTGGAGCCCGTCAGGACGTCAAGGGGCGCCCGACGTCCCCGCCTTGGCCGACGACCTATACTGCAGCGTGGCTATGCTCGACCAGAGCGCTTACCAACGCGCGCGCGCCTTCCTCGAAGGCTGCCGTGAGTTGGAGCGGGCCGTCTGCGACTTCGTACTCGACGGCGGTCCGGTCTGGCGTGTCGTCGATGCCCTCGAGGTGTTCCAGAACCCGGACGGGGGCTTCGGGCACGGCCTCGAGCCTGACCTGCTGTGCGGCAGCTCGAGCGCTGTCGCCACGGCGGCCGCGTTGCGGAGGATCACCGAGGTAGCGGCGCCGCCGAGCCACGCGATGGTGGCGAACGCGATCGCTTGGACGCAACGAACTCTCGACCCTCACGAGCGGACGTGGCGCATCGTGCCGACGGACGCCGGCACCGCTCCGCACGCGCCCTGGTGGGATCAGGAGGGCCTGGAGGAACGCTTCAACGGCTTCACCCTCAACCCCAAGGCAGACCTGGTCGCTCACCTCTACGCGATAGACGAGAACGCGGACGGTTGGCTCGACCGGCTAGCCGAAGACGTCTCTCGCGAACTCGAGAACAGGGTCGCGGCCAACGTCGCCCTCGACATGCACGAGATCGGCGGTTGTGTTGCTCTGCTCGACGCACCGCACGTCCCGGTGCAGGTCAGGCGCAGGCTGCACGAGTTGCTGGCGCCCCTGGTAGACGCCAACGTGGCGCGCGACGCCGGCGCCTGGAGCAGCTACTCCCTGCGGCCTCTCGCGGCGGCGCCCAAGCCCGGCTGTGCGTTCGCAGGCCAACTCTCCGAGGTCGTGCATGCCGAACTCGACTACCTTATCGCGGAGCAGGCTGAGGACGGTGGCTGGTGGCCCACCTGGTCTTGGGATCGGGACGAGGAGGTGTGGCTGCGCCAGCGTCAGGTCTGGGCGGGCGTGCTCACGGTCGATGCCCTGACGCGGCTCGAGGCCTACGGGAGGCTCGAACGCTGACGTGTGGGCGGCTCTGCGAGGCTTGAACGGAGACCAGCTGGCCGTGATCGAGGCCCTGAGTGAGCCCGTTTGTGCGGTGTGCTCACGTGCCGAAGGCGAAGCTCGACGCTCTCTGGAAGGAGTGCTCCGCGACGGGGTCAACGACGTCTCCCTGCGCAACGACTGGCGTCGACGCGGTGGGCTCTGCGCCCGGCACTGGCGCGTCTGGCGGCACCTCGAGTCTCCGCCACTCTCCACCGCCATCTTGCTCGAGGACCTGTTGGGCACTTACCTGGAGGGCGCTACCGTCCCCGCAGGGCCGTGTCCCGCCTGCGCTGTCGTGGAGCGCTCCGAGAAGCGCGCCTTGACGGCTTTGAGGCGGCTACCGGCCAAGCACCTAGACGCTGCGCTCGAGAGCGGACCTGGCTTGCTCTGCCTGCGGCACCTCGAGTCACTCCCTGACGGAGAGGTCCGCCAGCGCTTCCGTGAGCGCCTGGAGGAGTTGCGCGCCCACCTCAGAGAGCAGATCCGCACCAGCGATCACCGCTTCGTGAACGAGCGCAAGGGACCGCATGCCGACGCCTGGCTGCGCGCTCTACGGGTCTTCGGGGGAGATGTCTGACGAAGGTCGCTCTCGCCAGTTCGGCGTGCATCCCGAGGACCGGCGAGACTAGGCCACCTGGAGGGTGATGGATCACGAATTCGATGCCCGCGCTCTCCGGCGTGACGCGCTCCTGACGACGGTCACGGGCGCCGGCCTCCTATCAGGGGTGATCACCGGCCTGACGGATGCGGCACCATGGCTCGTGGGCGCGGGGTACCTGATCGCCTACCTGGCGGGAGGCCTGCCCGCGGCGACCGAGGCGCTGAGGTCGTTGAGCAAGGGCAGGCTCGACATCGACCTGCTGATGGTGACCGCCGCGTTGGCGGCAGCGGCGGTGGGCGAGGCCCGGGACGGTGCGATCCTGCTCTTCCTGTTCAGCCTCGCCGGCACGTTGGAGAACTACGCGATGGGGCGCACCAAGCGCGCCGTGGACGCTCTCCTGCAACTCCGACCCGACGTCGCACGGCGCCGGCGTGAAGACGGTGGCACGGACACGGTGGCCGTGGACGAGCTCCGTATCGGCGACGTAGTCCTCGTTTCCCCGGGAGAGCGCCTACCCTCTGACGGTCGTGTGGCCGAGGGAAGCAGCGCCGTCGACCAGGCCGCCATCACCGGTGAGAGCGTGCCCGTTGACAAGCAAGTCGGTGACGACGTCTTCGCGGCGACCGTCAACGGACAAGGGGCTATCGCCATCGAGGTCACGAAGCTGGCGGGCGAGACCACCGTGGCGCGCATGATCGCCCTCGTCACCGAGGCCCGCTCTCAGCGCTCACCCAGCCAGCGGATCGGGGAGTGGTTCGGACGGCGCTACACGGTGCTCGTGTTGGCCGGCAGCGCGCTGGCCCTCTTGGTGCTCCTAGGGATCGGGCGCGAGTTCGGCAGCGCGCTCTACACCACCGCGACGTTGCTCGTGGCGGCGAGCCCGTGCGCCGTGGTGATCAGCGTTCCGGCGGCGGTGCTATCGGCGCTCGCGGCGGCGGCGCGAGGAGGGGTGCTCTTCAAGGGCGGCGGTGCCTTGGAGACCCTCGGCAGGAGCGTCACGCTGGCGTTCGACAAGACGGGCACGCTCACCTCCGGTCGCCTAGTGGTGACCGAGGTCGTCTCGGCAGTGGGCTCTACCGACGCACTGTTGGCGCTGGCCGGAGCGCTCGAGGAGCGCTCGGAGCATCCGATCGCGAAGGCGGTCCTGAACGAGGTTGAGCGGCGCGGGGTCACGCCTGGGCGCGCGCTAGGAACGACGGCCGTGCCCGGTCAGGGCGTGCAAGCCAGCGTCGACGGGCGCAACGTGTGGGCGGGGACGCGTAGGCTCATGGACTCGCTCGGGCTCGTGCTACCCCAGGAGCTCGAGGAGCCCGTGCGTGCGATGGAATCGCGCGGTGTGTCGCTGATGCTCGTCGGTGACGAGACTGCCGTGCGCGGAGCGCTGGCGGTGGAGGACACCGTGCGACCGAGCGCCGCCGAAGCCGTGGCAGGCCTCAGGGCGGCCGGCGTACGTCGCGTCGCCATGCTCACGGGAGACCACGACGGCGTCGCCATGGCGGTGGCCACACGGGTCGGCTTGGCACGCGAGGACGTCCACGCCAACTTGTTGCCCGAGGACAAGCTGCGCGTCGTGTCGGCCCTGCGTGAGGAGGGGCCGGTTGCCTATGTCGGTGACGGTGTCAACGACGCCGCCGCCCTGGCGCGGGCGGACGTCGGCATCGCCATGGGGGCCGCCGGCAGCGACGTGGCCATCGAGACGGCCGACGTGGCACTGCTCGCTGACGACCTCGGACGTCTCGAGGTCGCGTACCGCCTGTCGCGGCGCGCCAACCGCATCGTGCGCCAGAACCTGGCGTTCGCCGTCTCCGCCATGGTGGTCCTGGTCGCCCTCACGCTCTTCGGCGGTCTGACGCTGCCGCTAGCGGTCGTCGGTCACGAGGGCGGAACGCTGCTGGTGGTCGCCAACGGCTTGAGGCTCCTTATACCTCAGCGCGCCTCGGCCTGAGCGGGCCAGTCACTGCTCACCCCGGACCGAGAGACGCTAGCGCCGTGATGCCAGCCACCATCAGGGCTGCGGCGACCGCCTTCCGCCAGGCCCGATCACGTTCGCCCAGCACGAACACGCCCACGAGCATCAGGGCGACCAGACGAACCTGAGCGACCAGGATCACGTCGCCGGCGCTGCCGCCGGCCTGGAACGCCAGGATGATGAGCCATTGTGTGAGGGCGAAGGTGGCGGCAACGGTCCACGCGGTGGGGCTCCAGAGCGCCGGCATCACCAGCTCGCGCCGGCCCGGCCGAGCGAGCACGAGCATGCCGACGCCGGTGAGGACCAGGTTGAGCGCCGTGTAGCCGAGCGGGTCGAAGGGCGCGCTGATGGCCTTGTCCACGACGTTGCCGGCACCGAACGCGACCGCCGCTCCCAGCGCTAGCAGCTGCTGTGCGCTGAACCTTAGGCGCCGCGGCTTCTCGGCGATGGTGACGAGCGAGAGGAGGATCAGGACGCCGCCTATGAGCGACGCCGCCGGTAACGCCTCACGCAGCACCAGCGTCCCGCCTACCACCGTCCATAGCGCCGACGAGCGCAGGAACAGGTCGATCTCGGAGAGCTGGGAGCGAGCGAGCGCGGCGAAGTAGAGCAGGTTGGCGAGCACGTACACGCCGGTCATCAGCGCCAGCTGGGGGATCCGCTCGGCGGCGGGACTGAGGTCGGCGCCGAGGAACGGCAGGAGACCGAGACAGAGCAGGCCTCCGCTCAGGTGGACGACACCGCCGAACACCGCGGGTCGCAGAGAAGCGACGAGACGCTTCGCGGACCAGACGTTCAAGGCGCTAGCGGCGCCGGCAGCCAGGGCGAACCCCAACCAGCTCAACCACTACCTCCGGCCGCGCGAACCCGATCGAGCGACGTGTCGCGTGCCAGCTCGGTGGTGCCGGAGGGGAGATCGGGTGCGAACACGATGGCCTCGAGAAACGTGCTCCTGCCCGTACCGTTCGCGATGAACGACAGCGTTACTGTGGCGTCACTGCGTATCTGACTCAGAGGTCCTACGCTCACGATCGCCACCGCGCTCGGAGCGTCACCACGGTCGAACGCCAGGGCACCACCCGGTCGGCGAGCTGCGTACGGTAACGCCGCGCGACCAGCCGCGCCGAGTCGTCTCCGAGGGCGGCGCGCAACGCCTCCCCGTAAGGCCCCGGCGCGTCCTCGGTCCCGAGCCAGCGATCGAGTGCGGCCGCGGTGATCCGCTGGTCGGCGACGACGGCCGCCTCGCCCACGTACACGTCGCTCCAGCCGGCCTCCTCCGCGAGCGCACGGAGCCGCTGCGGTGTCCATGCCGCGGTCTCGCCTGCGTCGTAGAGATCCGCCTCGGCCGAGCGCACCTGCTCACCCAGCGCTTCGGCGTCGGTCCATTCGATGAGTTCTGAGAGGCGCTGGGCGCGGCTTGAATCCCCCTCGGCGAGGGCGACCGACCCGCCTGGTGCCATGATCCCGCCGAGCCCGGCGAGCCAGCGCACCGGGTCGCCGATGCCGCTCAGCACCGAGCGGCCGAGCGCGCGGTCGAAGCGCAGCGCTCGCGTGGGCTCGAGGCTCGCCAGGGCGTCGGTCACGGCCTCGGTGGTGGCTTCGACCACCAAGGGCCGCTCCAACGCCGAGAGCCGCGCGGCCTGCTGGCGCAACGTGTCGGCATGGCGCGTGTCTGCCGTGACGGCCACCACCTGGCCCTCGGGCGTGCGCCGCACCGCCTCCCAGGTCAGCAGCCCGCTTCCGGCGGCGAGGTCGAGCACCACGTGGTGCCGTGCCAAGTCGGCGGCGTCTACGAGCGCGTCGCGCACCGCCGCGAGACGGGCTCCCGCTGCGGAGACCGTGCGCTCCAGCCAGCGCTCTCGAGCCCTATCGACGGGACCCGTCGTCAGCGACTCGGCCGGGGCATGGGCGTCGTGCTCGAGCATCGCTGCGAGCTGCGCCTCGCGGCGCCGCGCCACGTCGTCGCGGATGCGGCGCTCGGCCCCCTGATCGCTCGGTTGGTAGAAGACCTTGCCCTGAAGTGCTCCCGGGAGGTACTGCTGCGCCACCCAGTGATCGCGGTACGCGTGCGGGTAGGCGTAACCGGCGCCGTGACCGAAACCCTCGGCGTCACGGTTGCCGTCGCGCAAGTGGTTAGGGACCTCCGCCTCGCGCTCTGACCGCACCGTCTCGAGCGCGTCGAAGAAACCCATCGTGCTGTTGGACTTCGCGGCGGTCGCCAGGTACAGCGTCGCCTGCGCCAGGTGGTAACGACCCTCCGGCAGGCCCACGTAGTCGTAAGCCTGCGCCGCGGCGGCGACCACGCCGAGAGCCTGCGGGTCTGCGAGACCTACGTCCTCGCTCGCCAGGATCAGCAGACGGCGCAGGATGAAGCGCGGGTCCTCACCTGCGTAAACCATCTTGGCGAGCCAGTACAGCGCGGCGTCCGCGTCGGAGCCACGAACGCTCTTGATGAACGCGCTGATGGTGTCGAAGTGGGCGTCGCCCTCCTTGTCGTAGAGCACCGCGCGCTGCTGGATCGACTCCTCAGCCACCTCCCGAGTCACGTGCACCACCCCGTCCGCCCCTGGCTCGGTGGTGATGACCGCCAGCTCGAGGGCGTTCAGCACGGCCCGGGCGTCGCCGTTCGCGACGTTGACGAGGTGCTCGAGCGCGTCCTCGTCGACGCGGGTGTCGAAGGCGCCGAGCCCGCGTCCGCGATCGCGAAGCGCCTGCTCGGCCACGCGGCGCAGCTCGCTGGCGTCGTGTGGCTTGAGCTGGAAGATGCGGCTCCTTGACACGAGCGCCTTGTTGACCTCGAAGTAGGGGTTCTCGGTGGTCGCCCCGATGAGCACCAAGGTGCCGTTCTCGACCCAAGGCAGCAGCGCGTCCTGCTGTGCCTTGTTGAAGCGGTGCACCTCGTCGACGAAGAGGATGGTGCGTTGCCCGGCGCGCTGGCGCTGCTGCGCCTCGGCGACCGCGTCACGGATGTCCTTCACCCCACCGAGCACCGCGTTGATCGCCATGAAGTGAGCCCTGGTCGAGTTGGCGATGACGCGCGCGAGCGTGGTCTTGCCGGTCCCCGGAGGCCCGTAGAAGATCACCGACGAGAGCTGATCGGCGGCGATGGCCCTGCGCAGCAGGCGACCGTGCCCGAGGATGTGGTCCTGCCCTATGAACTCGTCGAGTGTGCGGGGCCGCATGCGCGCAGCTAGCGGCTCGTCTTGCGGGCGCGCGAACA
>SKSV01000080.1 GCA_007122815.1 Trueperaceae bacterium
TGGACGCCATCAAGGCGAGCAGCCGCGAGGGTGGCTGGGTGCTGGTGCTGCCCTGAGCCGCGACCCGGAGGACAGCTGGTCGCCCGAAGAGGACCTCGTGGGCGTCGACGCGGAGACGCTCACCGAGGTCTTCGAGCTCTGGAACCGCACTCCCGACGAGGACCTCGCGGGCCTCTCGCCTGCCGCGCTCGCCGAGCTGCTCGAGGACCCTTTCGAGGCCACCGACGTACTCGTGTTCGCTGACGTGCTGCCCAGGTCGACACTGTCGACCCGGGCGGCACTGTCGACCCGGGCGGCACTGTCGACCCGGGCGACGTTGTCGCCCGTCGTGCCGCTGGCACCGGTGGCGACGCTGCTTGCGCCAGTCTTCCAGGCGCTGACGGACGGACCGGTCAGGGCCACGGCAAACGGCTACCTTCCACGCTCGCTCTGCGTGGAAGTGGAGGAAGCGGCCTTCGAGCGCCACGGGGTGCTGCCGCTCGAGGGGAGGCGGGCCACCATGCGGAGCGAGTCGGCCTTCGTCTCACTCCATCTCGCGCGGGTCACCGCCGCCAGCGCCGGCCTGCTGCGGCTCTACCGAGGCGCCTTCGTCATGACCCGCAAGGGTCGCTCGCTGCACGAGAGGCACGGCATGGCCGGAATCTACCCGGCGCTCTTACGGGCCTTCGCCACGCGCATCGAGTGGTCGTCTCTCGACGCTTACCCTCGCGCGCCGATCGTACAGGCGAGCTTCGCGTTCTCGCTCGCACTCTTGGCGCGCTACGGGCGCGTGAGGCGGCCCGCGGGTTTCTACGCCGAGCGTTGGCAGCGCGCCTTCCCGGGGGTGGTGGAGGAGTTCAGGGGAACCCGGCTCGGCACGAGGCGGGACGCACAGCGCTTCGCCGACTGCTACGAGACGCGCGTGCTGGAGCGCTTCATGTGGTTCTTCGGGCTGGCCGAGCTGAGCAGGGAGCGCCCGGGTGCGAGCTCGAGCGTGAGGGCCACGCCGCTCCTCTTCGAGGTGCTGGCGCTCCGCCAGGGAGGCTGAGCGGCCGCGCTCCAGACTCCCGTAGCGTCACGCGAGACCCTGCTGGCGTCACGCGAGACCCCGTTGGCGTCACGCGAGACGCCGCTGCCTAGCGTGAGACCCCCGTATCGCCACGCGGTTCCCTCCTCGCGTCACGCGGCAGGCGCCAAGCGCTCACGACCGCCAGCAGCGCCACACCCACCACCAACGTGAAGGCGAGGCGGTAGTCGGGCGCCTCGGCTGCGTCACCCAGCACGGCTGCCAGGCCGATGGTGCCGACGATGCTCCCTGCGTAACGCATCGTCGCGAAGAGGCCGGCAGCTTGGCCCTCCTCGCCGGGGTGAGCCGCCCGCATCGCTGCAGCCTGAACAGGAGCGCTCGCGAGCCCGATGCCGACGCCCAACACCACCAACGCCGCTAAGAACGCCCCCCACGGCCAGGCGGGGGAGACGAACACGAACGGCAGCGTCCCCAGGAGCGCGACCAGGGTGCCGACGAGAGCCGGCAGACGGCGCCCCAAACGGTCCGAGAGCGCGCCCCCCAGAGGTCCGCAGACCAGCATCGCCAGCGACATGCCACCGATCGCCCAACCGACGTCTCGCGTGTCCCAGCGCGCCAGCTGGACCAGCAGCAGCGGCAACGCCACGAAGACGGTGTACATCACCAGGTTGCTCGTCGCGACAGTCATGCCGGCAGCGAGGAAGCCGGGGCGGCGCAGGAGGGCCAGCTGCAGCACCGGCGCGGCCGCGGTTCGCGCGTGCCTCACGAAGGCGCTACCGGCAGCGAGCGTCACGGCTACGAGCGTGGGAGGCACGAAGGCCGGCACCGCCGGGATACGCCAGACGGTCGCTGACAGTGCGGCGCCGACGAGGGTGACCAGCAGGAGCGCCGCGCCGAGCGAGTCGAAGCGTCCGCTCTCACGCGCGCGGGCGCCGCGCGGCAGGCCCGCCGCCAAGAGGAGCCCGGGGACTAGGACCAGCAGGTTCGCGCCGAACAGCCAGCGCCAGCCGAGCACGTCGCTGATCAGCCCCCCGAGTGGTGGCCCCAAGGCGGCGGCGACGCCGATGCCGGCCCCGAGCAGCCCGAAGGCTCGCCCATGGCGCTCTTCTGGCAGCAGCGCGCGGATCAGCGCGACACCGTTGGGTATGGCGCTCGCTACAGTGATCGCCTGCAGCGTGCGCGCCAGCACCAGCACCTCGATGCGCCAGGAGAGAGCGGCTAGCAGGCTCGCGAGCGTGAACCCCATCAGCGCCAGCAGCAGCATGCGTCGGCGCCCGTAGCGGTCTCCCAGGCTGCCGCCTAGCGGCAGAACCGCGGCCATCGCTACCAGGTAAGACACGATGATCCAGCTGCCCCAGAGCAAGGGCGCGTCGAGGTCTGCGAGCATGTCCGGTAGGGCCACCACGATCATGGTGGAGTTCAGCGGCGCGAGGACGCCGGTGAAGACGGCTGTAAGGAGCGCCGAGCGCTCACGTCTCCGTTCGCTCGTCATCGATGACGCGACAGCACGCGCACCGTGCCCGTGCCGCCGTCCACCTCCACCAGCGCCCCGTCGGGGATCATATGCGTGGCCCGGGGCAACGCCACCACCGCGGGCAGCCCGTACTCGCGCGCCACGACCGCCGCGTGCGTGACGAGGCTACCCGTCTCGGTGACCAGTGCCGCCGCGGTGGCGAAGAGGGGTGTCCAGCCCTGTGCCGTGGTGGGCGCCACGAGCACCTCGCCTGGCAGGAGCTCACCCATCGAGTCGAGCGAGCGCAGCACCCTGGCGCGCCCGCGCGCCACCCCGAAGGAGGCTGCCGTCCCCTGGAACGAGTCGGGGTCGGCGGGCGCGGGTTCAGGCTCGCTAGCGACGTCATCGGCGTCCTCCTCGGCTGCCGGGGGGTTGACGTCGTGCGGTGGCTCGAGGTGGGCGAAGCGCTCCAGCTCTTCCTTCCTCGCGGCGACCCGCTCCCGGAGATCGGCGCCTCGGGAAGGCGCTTCGGCCTGGGTGAGGGCGTCCCGCAATGCCGCGCGGACCTCGGCCACGCGGAGGTGGACGACGTCGTCGGCGCGCAGTAGCCAGCCTCTTTCCGCCAGCGCCGCGCCGCACGCTAGGAAGATCTCGCGCACGCGGGTGGTGGCGCTGTAGTCGATCAGGTAGTTGTGGTCCTCGCCGAGCACGGCTGCGGTCTGGGCGGCGGCCAAGCGCGCCTCGAACTCCTCGCGCACCGGTGCCGGGTAGAAGCGCAGCCGCGCTTGCGTCTCGCCTTCAGCGGCTTCGCGTTTCTTTCTCTGGAGAGCCAGCAGGCGAGCGGGGTCGGCGTCGGGGCGCTCGACCATGTGACGCAGCATGCTCATGACCGGCGCAGGGTACTCGCGCAGGCTGGGGGCGCTGAAGAGCAGGTACGGAGTACGGCGGCCGTAGTCGTTCAGGTACGCCTCCAACGCCTCGACCAGCTCGCTTGCGGCTGGCTCGTCGAGGAGCGCTTGCCAGGCGTCGCGGGGCGCCACGCCCAGCAGCGTGTCGCGAACCGCTCCCGCGCTGACGAGCTCGCGCAGCGGCCAGAGCGCCCGCGCGGCCCTGGTCGTCAGCACGTCGAAGCCCGAGAGCAGCGTCTGCGCTTCGAGTGCTGAGGTGGGCTCGAAGAGTTCCTCGTAGAGCTCGACGAAGTCGCGCTTCGCGGTGATGATCGCCACGATGATCTCGAAGTGCACGACCCACAAGCGCTCGGACCGCTCGAGCGTCGAGCCTAGGTGAGCGATCAAGGCTTCGAGCTGGAGCTCTTTCGGGTCGATGCCGGCCCAGTACGCGAGGTGCTCGTGCACCTCGGGCAACCACTCTTGCTCCCAGCGCTTCGCGATGGTGACGCGTGCGCGTTCGCGCGCGCGAGCGCCGAGCTCCTGCACGGCCGTGCGTTCCTCCTCCGGCACGGGAAGCTGCCCCTCGTGAACGTAGTGGTAGGTCCACATCCTACGGATCAGGTAGGTGAA
>SKSV01000409.1 GCA_007122815.1 Trueperaceae bacterium
CCGTGATGGGCGCATGGTTCGAGGGTGACGTAGGCGGTGGCGCCGCGGGCGCGTTCACCGGCGGCGCGAAGGGCGTGCTGCTCGGCGTGCGGCTCGCCAGCCCGCTCGTGCCAGCCCTCGCCGACGACGTGTGCACCCTGAGCGATAACGCAACCGACGAGCGGGTTGGGTGAGGTCGTGCCTCTGCCGCGCTCCGCCAGCGTGAACGCGCGGCGCATCAGCTCGATGTCCGCGCTCGGGTCAGGGGTCGGGGGGGCGGCCGACGAGACCACCGCGCCAACACTCTGCGTCTTCTCGCGCTGCGACATGTTCTCGTCGGTGGCGCGCCGCGCCACCTGCCTCCTCTCCTTCTCTCATCCGGACTCTCACCGTCGGCACCCGGTTCTCACGGGTTCGGGCCCGCCGTCTAGCGGGCTTCGCAGGCTCTCGCGGCACGAACTGCCGCGATCACTGCCGGTCGGGAATCTCACCCTGCCCCGAAGGAGTCCCCCGGCGGCCGCCAAGCGGGTGGCGGGGGCCGGACCGGCCGAGGGGGCCGGCCCTGGTTGCCTCGCGCGGCCTGAGCCGCACGGGAACGCATCATACCGGCAGCGAGGCGGGACTCGTGGCCTCGCGCCGGACGTCAAGACCGGGTCTTAGCGCCCAAGCGGCCTGCGCGGTGCGGCGGTACAGTCCGTCATGCTCAACTTCGATCAGAAGCTCGACAACCTAGCCACCCTCGCGCTGCGTGTGGGGGTGAACCTGCAAGAGGGTCAGCGCCTGATGCTGATCGGCCCCATCGAGGGTGCCGACCTGATGCGCCGCATAGCCAGCCAGGCCTACGACACGGGGGCCCCTCACGTGCACGTGCAGTACGTCGACGGGCAGATGGGTCTCATCCGGGCCCAGCGCTCGCCGGAGGCGGCCCTCGAGGAGTTCCCCGAGGCCTACCGCGACATGGTCCTCTCGTTCCTCGAGCGCGGTGACGCCTACCTCCGTGTCGGTGGTGAGGACCCGGACCTGATGTCGGCTGCCGAGCCGCAGCGCGTGGCCGCCATGGTGCGCGGGCAGCGCCGCGTGATGCGCCCCGTCTCGGACCTCGTGCAGCGCTCGCACATGCCCTGGAGCATCGTCGACTACGCCGTGCCGGCGTGGGCCGAGAAGGTGTTCCCGGACCTCCCCAGGGCGCAGGCGGTCGAGAAGCTCTGGGACGCGATCTTCGCGGCCTGCCGCGCCGACGTGGAGGATCCTCTGGGCGCCTGGCGCGAGCACGTCGCCGCGCTGGGACGCGCCCGCGACGTCCTCAACGGTCACTCCTTCGCGGCGTTGCACCTGCGCGCGCCAGGCACCGACCTACGCGTCGGCTTACCCGATACGCACGAGTGGGAGTCGGGTGGTCAGTACGCCGGGGTGAACGGCGAGTTCTTCGTGGCGAACATCCCCACCGAGGAGGTCTTCACCGCCCCACACGCGCGCCGCGTGTCCGGCACGGTTCGGGCTAGCAAGCCCCTCTCTTACCAGGGGCAACTCATCGACGGCTTCCAGCTGACCTTCGAGGACGGCGCCGTCGTCGACTTCAGCGCCGAGCGCGGCGAGGCGGTCCTGAAGGGGCTCCTGGAGACAGACGAGGGCGCGCGTCGCTTGGGCGAGCTGGCGCTGGTGCCGCACTCGAGCCCCATCAGCCAGAGCGGCCTGCTCTTCTACAACACCCTCTTCGACGAGAACGCCGCTTGCCACCTGGCGCTCGGCCGAGCGTACGAGACGACCTTCGTCGACGGCACCAAGCGGCCCCTGGAGGAGCTCGTCGCGGACGGGTTCAACCAGAGCCTCACCCACGTGGACTTCATGTTCGGCTCCGACGAGCTCGACATCGACGGGGAAGGGCCCGACGGCTCGCTCGTGCCCGTGATGCGTGCTGGCGAGTGGGCCTTCTAGGGCGCTAACCTGCTAGATAGCGCGCTAGCCGCCTCGGGCGCTAGCCGCCTCGGGCGCGGGCCTCCTTGGGCGGTAGCCGCCCCGGGCGCTAACCTGCGAAGCGAGAGGGGTAGAGATGCGCAGGATCGTGTTGGTCACGCTCGTCCTGGCAGCGCTCGTGGGAAGCGCCGTTCACGCTCAGTCGGGTACCTACACCGGCGTGTCGATAGGGTTCCCGCTCCTGGTCAACGCCCACTACGGCCTGGAGGACCTGCTGGCGCCGGGCGTCGACCTGCGCCTCAACCTCGGTGGAGCCGCCCTGGGAGTTGGAGGCTACTGGGTGTACGGCGGCGTGCTCGGGGCCGACGCGCTCTACCGCTTCGGTCACGAGGACGAGGCCAGGACGGTGGTCCCCTACGCCGGCGGCGGTCTGGGAGTGGTCTTCCTCGGCGCTGGTGGCGGCGGCGGAGGGGCGGATGTCGGCTTCGCCTTGAACGGTGCAGGCGCGCTCGGCGTGGAGTACCTGCTGGAGGACGTGGGGTTGTTCGCCGAGGGGCGCGTGAACCTCAGCGTCTCCGGTGGCGGCACGCTGACCTGGCTGAACGTCGGTTTCGGCGTGAACTTCCGTCGTTGAGCCGAGGCGCTCGCCTCACGCGATGAAGGTACTCCTGACCGGCGCGAACGGGTACATCGGCATGCGCCTCCTGCCGCTGCTGCAAGACGCCGGTCACGAGGTCCACTGCGTGGTGCGCTCGCGCTCTCGCTTCCCCGTGGCGCACGATCCTGGGGCCGGCCTGTTCGTGTACGAGGCCGACCTGCTCGAGCCTCTCGAGGACGCGGGCCTGCCGCGCTCGATCGACGCCGCCTACTACCTGGTACACAGCCTCTCGACGCGAACGGGCGACTTCGGCGCGTTGGAGGAGCGGGCCGCGCGCGGCTTCCGGGACTACCTCGCTAACACCGAGGCTCGTCAGGTGATCTACCTCGGCGGGCTCGGCGCCGACGGCGGCCTGTCGCGACACCTCTCCTCGCGCAGGGCGGTGGAGAGCGTGCTGAGCGAGGGGCCGGTGCCGGTCACCGTGTTGCGAGCCGGCATCATCGTCGGTTCGGGCAGCGCCAGCTTCGAGATCATGCGCGACCTGGTCGAGAAGCTGCCGGTCATGGTCGCGCCCAAGTGGTTGCGCTCGCGCACCCAGCCGATCGCGGTGCGCGACGCGCTCGGTTACCTGGTGGGCGTGTTGGGCGAGGAGCGTGCCTTCGGCGAGACCTTCGAGATCGGCGGTCCCGAGGTGCTCGACTACCAGAGCATGCTGCTCCGCTTCGCTCGGGTGCGTGGGCTCAGGCGCCTCATCGTGCCGGTGCCCGTGCTGACCCCGCGGCTGTCGTCCTACTGGTTGTACTTCGTGACCTCGACGAGCTACCCGCTGGCGCGCAACCTGGTGGACTCGATGAAGGTGGACGTGGTAGTCAGCGACGAGCGCATACGGGAGCTGGTGCCGCGCGACCTGATCCCGTACGACGAGGCCGTCAGGCTGGCGTTCCAGAGGATCGAGCAGCGCTCGGTGGTGTCGAGCTGGACGGACGCGGTGGTCTCGAGCCGCAGCGCGCTCGAGCTCGACGCGTTGGTGCAGGTGCCCACTCAGGCCGTCTACCAAGACGTGCGCAGCCTGCCGCTCGAGGACGACCCGGAGGCGGTCCTGGAGCGGGTGTGGCGGCTCGGCGGAGAGAACGGCTGGTACTACGCCCAGTGGCTCTGGTGGTTGCGCGGGCTGCTCGACCGCATGGTCGGGGGCACGGGACTGCGCCGCGGGCGGCGTCACCCGAGCGAGCTGCGTCCCGGCGACGCGCTCGACTTCTGGAGGGTGCTGGTGGCGAACCGCGAAGGTGGACGCCTGCTCCTCTACGCGGAGATGCGCCTCCCCGGCGAGGCGTGGCTCGAGTTCGAGCTCCAACGCGGCGAGGACGGACGCGAGTCGCTCCGCCAGACGGCTCACTTCCGCCCGCGCGGTCTCGCGGGGCGCGCTTACTGGTTGCTCGTGACGCCCCTGCACGC
>SKSV01000104.1 GCA_007122815.1 Trueperaceae bacterium
GCGCTCGTCGCCGGCCTTCGCGGTGATGTGGGCCATAGTCACGATGGTGGTCCTGATGCTCGCTCAAGCCCCGGTCAAGGCGCGCCTGCGTGGCGAGCCGGCGCTGCCGGCGGTGCTCAGCGGTGTGGGCGACGTGATCCGTGGGCTCGAGGCGGGTGCCCGGAACATGGTCGGCATCGCCGTCGCCGTCTCGACGGCCGGCATCGTGGTCGGCACCGTCAACCTCACTGGGCTCGGCCTGCGCTTGACCGAGATCATCCAGACCCTCGCGACTTCCATAGCGGGTGGGCTTGCCATCGTGGTGATGCCCATCGTCAACCTCTTCCAGGGCAACCCTGACGCAGTGCAGAACCTGTTGATCTTCAGCGTGGTGCTGGTGATCACCGCGATCACGAGCTTGATCCTCGGACTCGGGCTCCCCACCACCGCCAACTACATCGTCATGGCCACCCTGACCGCCCCCGTGATCTACGGCCTGGGGCAGCAGTTCGGCTTCGGCTTCCCGCTGCTGGCGGCGCACCTCTTCGTGTTCTTCTTCGGCATCCTCGCTGATGACACACCACCGGTGGGACTCGCGGCCTACGCAGCCGCGGCGATCGCACGCTCCAACCCCATCCGCACCGGCATCCAGGGCTTCACGTACGACATGCGCACGGCGTTGCTCCCGTTCATGTTCATCTTCAACACCAGACTGCTGCTGTTCGGTGTCGACTCGTTCCTCGACGGGCTCTGGGTCTTCCTCTCGGCCCTCATGGGCATGCTCGCGTTCGGCTCCGCCACGCAGCGCTACGCTCTGATCCGGACCCGCTGGTACGAGCAGCTGTTGCTCCTAGGCGTGGCGTTCATGCTTATCCAGCCCACCCTGACCACCGACATCCTCGGTCTCGCTCTGGTCACCCTCGTCCTCCTCGGCCAGCGGCTGCGCCAGCGCCTCAGCGCAGCCTGAAGGGAAGCGCCGGAGTGGGAACGACTTCCTTGCTCGACGGTCCGGTCTTCCTGCGCGATCTGTCGCGAGAGCCGATCGTCATAGAGCGCGCGAAAGGCGTCTACCTGTACGACGAGTCGGGCAAGGCGTACCTCGACGCCGCGGCGGGAGCCGCCGTTGCCTCGGTGGGGCACGGCCGCGAGGAGCTCGCGGACGCGCTCAGGGAGCAGGCCGCCAAGGTGGCCTACGCCCACCCCGGCGCCTTCATCACCCGCCCGACGATCGAGCTGGCCGAGAAGATCATCGCGAGGGCACCCGAGGGCTTCAGCCGAGTCTTCTTCACCTCCGGAGGCAGCGAGTCCGTGGAGGCGGCGATCAAGTTGGCCCGGCAGGTTCACCTCGCGCACGGGCGGGCCGAACGCGTGAAGGTGGTCTCGCGCCGCACCAGCTATCACGGGGCGACGCTGGGGGCGCTCGCGATCACCGACCAGGCCGAGCGGGTCGTGCCGTTCACGGCGTTGCTGCGCGTGGAGCCCAAGATCGCTCCGTGCTACCCGTACCGCTGTACCTGGTGCTTCGAGTCGAGGCAATGCACGCTAGAGTGCGCCGACGACCTCGAGCGTATGGTCGAGGCGGAGGGGGCGGCGTGCATCGCCGCGTTCATCGCCGAGCCCATCGTCGGCTCCAGCGCACCTGGCGCCGCAGCCGACCCCGCCTACTGGCGGCGGGTGCGCGAGATCTGCGACCGCCACCACATCGTGTTCATCGCCGACGAGGTCATGAGCGGCAACGGCCGCTCGGGGACCTGGTGGGCGATGCAGCAGACTGGGGTGAAGCCAGACCTGATAGCAACCGCGAAGGGCATCGGCGCGGGCTACGCCTCCCTCGGCGCCCTCCTGGTGAGCGACGAGATGTTCGACGCCTTCCGCGCGCAGCGCAGCGACTTCCGGCATGGCCACACGTTCTCGGGTCATCCCGTGGCGGCCGCGGTGGGGAGCCGCGTGATCGACATCATCGAGCGGGAGGGTCTCCTCGCCCGCGTTCGCGTCATGGGCGAGCGTCTCATCACCAGGCTCCACGAGGCGTTCGACGACCACCCGCACGTCGGCGACGTGCGGGGCCGGGGCCTCCTCGCTGGCGTGGAGTTCGTGGCGGACCGCGCCAGCCGCAACCCCTTCGACCCTTCGCTGGGCCTGAGGTCGCTGGTTCGCCAGGAGTGCTTGGCGCGCGGGCTCTACATCTACCAGGGCGGCGGCAGCGCCGGCGCGTTGGGCGGCGACCACGTCCTGCTCGCGCCGCCGTTCGTGATCGACGAAGAGCAAGTCGATGAGCTCGTTAGGACCCTCAGGGACGCACTGGATGCGGCTGTCGCCCGTTTGCGCTGAGGCGCAGCTCACGCGGGCCCCTCGGCTGAACGCGTGAGTTCACCAGGCTGGCCCGGCGCCCCCGGCCGAGCGGCGCGGGGGGCGTGCTACCCTGACGAATCTCAGTCCCCAACGCGTCCGGAGGCTCCTCTGTCGAACTCGGTCCATCCCTCAATCAGCTCTAGCGGCCTCACCCACCCCGAGTCCGACGGTGAGCTGCGGCAAGCGCGCGAGCACGACCTGTTCGCCAAGGCCCATGCTTTCACGCGCGCCGAGGAGCTCGTGGCGCTCGGTCTCAACCCGTACTTCCGGGCCATCGAGGCCCAACACGGTGGGGCCGTCACGGTCGAGGGCCGCGAGATGGTCATCACCGGGTCCAACGACTACCTGGGACTGACACAGGACCCGCGCCTCAAGGAGGCGGCACGCGCCGCGCTCGACGACTTCGGCACCAGCTGCACCGGTTCGCGCTTCCTCACCGGCACGTTGACACTGCACGAGGTGCTGGAGCTGCGCTTGGCGGAGTTCTTCCGCAAGCCCGCAGCGCTGACGTTCAGCGCCGGCTTCCTGGGGGCGCTCTCAATCATCTCGGCGCTGGTCGGCCGCCACGACATCGTGTACTTCGACCGCGAGAACCACGCGAGCCTCTTCGACGCCGCACGGCTCTCCTTCGGAACACTTCGCAAGTACGCCCACGGCGACATGGACGCGCTCGAGCGCAAGCTGGCCGAGGACTCGCGCAAGCCGGGCGGGCGCCTGATAGTGACCGACGGCGTCTTCTCCATGAGCGGGCACGTCGCGAAGCTCCCGGAGATCGTCGAGATCGCCCGCCGGCACGACGCTCGCGTGATGGTCGACGACGCCCACGCCTCGGGCGTGCTCGGGGCGGGCGGCCGCGGCACCGCCGAGCACTTCGGTCTCGAGCACGAGGTCGACCTGATCTTCGGCACCTTCTCGAAGTCATTGGCGTCGGTGGGTGGCTTCGTCGCCGGTGACGCCAAGGTCGTCAACTGGATCAAGTACAAGGCGCGCCCCTTCATGTTCACGGCCGCGCTGCCGGCCATGCAGATGGCGGCTGCGCTGAAGGCCCTCGAGATCATCGACGCCGAGCCCTGGCACCGCGAACGACTCTGGGAGAACGTGCGGCGGCTGCGCGACGGCATGAGCTCGTTGGGTTTCGACAACCTTGGCTCCACCACCCCGATAGTGCCCGTCCTGGTAGGGCCTGACGAGACCACCGTACGGTTCTGGCGGGCGCTTTGGGACGAAGGGGTCTTCTCCACTCCGGCGCTGCCGCCCAGCGTGCCCGCTGGCCAGGCCATCGTGCGCACCAGCGTGAACGCCAACCACACTCCCGAGCAGCTCGATCGAGTGCTGACGGTGTTCGAGGCGGTGGGCCGTCAGCTTGGGGTCATAGTGTGACCCGCAAGCGCGCGGTCAAGAGCCGCTCGGTGCCATGAGCGACGTCACGGTGCTGCCCGTCGGATCACGCCGTGACCTCAAGCGCTTCATCGAGTACCCCTTCGAGCTCTACCGCCACGATCCCCATTGGGTGCCGCCCCTCCTGATCAGCGAGTGGGAGCGCTTCAACTCGTCGAAGAACCCGTTCTACCAGCACGCTCGGATCTCCCTCTTCCTGGCCTACCGCGGGGAGCGGCTGGTGGGGCGCGTCGCCGCCATCGACGACGACAACCACAACAGCACCCACCAGGACAACCTCGCCTTCTTCGGCTTCTTCGAGGCTGCGGACGAGGAGGCTGCGGGCGCGTTGCTGGCGCGCGTCGAGGCCTGGGCGCGCGAAGTGGGTCGCGAGGCCCTACGGGGCCCGGCGAACCCGTGCATGAACGACGGAGCGGGGCTGCAGATCGACGGTTTCGACATCGATCCGTTCATCATGATGCCCTACAACCCTCCCTCCTACCCCGGCTTCGTCGAGGCAGCGGGCTACCGCAAGGTCAAGGACCTGTACGCCTGGCTGCATGACGCGGAGCGCGGCCTGGGCGAACGCCTCTTGCGCCTCGTGGACCGTGTCGAGCGGCGCGTCAAGCCGATCGTGCGGCCTATGGACATGCGCCGTTTCGACCGCGAGCTCGCCATCCTGAAGCGCGTGTACAGCGAGGCCTGGGAGAAGAACTGGGGCTTCGTCAAGTACACCGACGCCGAGTTCGACCACCTGGCCAAGGAGCTCAAGCTGATAATCGATCCCGAGGTCGCGCTCATAGCCGAGGTGAACGGAGACGTCGCGGGTGTCGCCATCGGACTCCCCGACGCCAACCAGGTGCTCAAGCGCCTTCGCGGTCGGCTGCTCCCGTTCGGCTTCGTGTCGCTGCTCAGGCGCAAGCGCTACATCGATCAGATGAGGCTCCCCATCATGGGACTCATGCCTGCGTACCGGCGCACAGGCCTCGAGCTGGTGCTGGCGCGTGAGCTGTACGCCCGTGCCCGCGCTCAAGGGTACAGGCGCTACGAGGGGAGTTGGATCCTCGAGGACAACGACGCCATGAACGCCGGATGCCGCGCCATCGGCGCGACCATCTGGAAGACCTACCGGCTATACCAGAAGCCGCTCTAGCGGTGCACGTCCTGGTTACCGGCGCCACGGGCTTCGTAGGGAGCCACTGCGCGCAGGCCGTGATCGCTGCAGGGCACGAGGTGAGCGTAAGCGTGCGCGCGGGCAGCGACCAGCGCTGGCTCACTGAGCTTCCGGTACGCCGCGTCACGCTCGACCTCTCGTCGCCAGTAGCGCTCGAGGCTGCCCTGGAAGGCGTGGAAGTCGTCGTGCACGCTGCGGGGGTGACGCGAGCGCGGCACGCCAGCGAGTACGAGCGCGTCAACGCCGACGGTACCGGCGCGATGCTCCGTGCCGCGGTCGCCGCCGGCGCGGCGCGCTTCGTGCTGGTGAGTTCCTTGGCGGCGCGCGGACCCGACGAAGAGGGCGTTGCGCTCAGCGCCTACGGCCAGAGCAAGCGGGATGCCGAGCGCCTGGCCGCCTCGTTCGGCGACCGGCTCGAGGTGTCGGTCCTCGCCGTCGGCGGTGTCTACGGTCCTCGCGACACAGACTTGCTGCCGGTCTTCAGGATGGCGCAGCGGGGGTTGCTGGTGCTCCCTCCACGCCGCGCGCGGCTGCAGCCGGTGTACGCGACAGACGTGGCCGAGGCGATCGCCGTGGCGGCGAGCCGCCCGGTCGGTTTCGGCCCGTGGCCCGTGGCCGGGGCTCACGTCCACTCCTGGAGCGAGTTCCCTGGCTACATGGAGGGCGCCCTGGGGCGCCCCTTGCGCGCGCTGCACCTGCCCGCCGTGGCGTTCACGGCGCTGGCACTGGGCTCGGAGGCTACCGATCGCCTGAGGCGTCGGGCGCCCACCTTCGACCTGCGGCGGGCGCGCGACGTGGCGGCCCACACCTACACTTGCGACATCGGTCCCACCGTGGAGGCCACGGGTTGGCGCCCGCGCGTAGGTCTGGCCGAGGGCCTGGCGCGCACCGCAGCTTGGTACCGCGAGCGCGGCTGGCTGGCTTGACGCCCAGATCGCATGGGGCCGCGGCGGGGTGCCATCACTGCGCGGCGCGCCCGTGACGACCCTCAGTCGTCCCAGCGCAGTATCACCTTGCTGGCCTGACCCGAACCCATCACGTCGAAGCCCTCGCGGAACGAGTCGACCGGGAGGCGGTGGGTGATGACGGGCTCGAGGTCGAGGCCCGATTGGAGCATGCCGGCCATCTTGTACCAGGTCTCGAACATCTCCCGCCCGTAGATGCCCTTGAGCGTCAGGCTCTTGAAGATCACCTGGTCCCAGTCGACCGCCACCTCGGCGGGCGGGATACCCAAGAGCGCCACGTGGCCGCCCCAGTTCATGTGCTCCAGCAGCTGCGAGAACGCCGCCGCCGCGCCCGACATCTCCAAGCCCACGTCGAAACCCTCGGTCATGCCGAGTTCCTCCTGGACATCCATAAGGCTCGCTTCGTGCGCGCTCACGTCGACCACCCTGGTCGCACCCATACGTTCGGCGATCTCCAAGCGCCCGGGGTTCACGTCGGTGACCACGACGTAGCGTGCGCCCACGAAGCGGCACACCGCCGCGGCCATGCAGCCGATTGGGCCGGCGCCGGTGATGAGCACGTCCTCGCCCACCAGGTCGAACGAGAGCGCAGCGTGCACGGCGTTGCCGAAGGGGTCGAGGATCGCCGCCCAGTCGTCGGGGATGCCGTCCGGGATGACGAAAACGTTCGAGGCGGGCAGCACGAAGAGCTCCGCGAACGCGCCGGGGCGTGTGACGCCGACCCCTTCGGTGTTGCGACACAGGTGACGCCTGCCGGCGCGGCAGTTGCGGCAGTGACCGCAGGTGAGGTGGCCCTCACCGGAAACGCGGTCGCCCGGACGCACCCCGCGCACCTCGCTGCCAACCTCCAGCACGGTTCCCATGTACTCGTGCCCCGTGATCATGGGAACCGGGATCGTGCGCTGAGCCCATGCGTCCCAGTTGTCGATGTGCACGTCGGTGCCGCAGATGCTGGTGCGGTGCACGCGCAAGAGCACGTCGTTCGGCCCGGGTTCGGGCTCCTGGGCGTCGATCTTCCACATGCCCGGCTTGGGCTCGAGCTTGGCTAGCGCCTTCACCGTATGATCCCCAGCTCACGCCCGACCCGGGTGAAGGCGCTCACGGCGAGGTCCAGGTGCTCGTCGGTGTGCAGCGCCGAGAGCTGAGTGCGGATGCGCGCCTGACCGCGCGGCACGACCGGGTAGCTGAAGCCCACCACGAAGAGCCCCTCTTCGAGGAGCCGATCGGCCATCCTCGCGGCCAGCGCGGCGTCGCCGACCATGACCGGCACTATCGGGTGTCCGCCGCCTGCGAGGTCGAACCCGACAGCCTCCATGCGCTCCCTAAAGCTCGCGGAGTTGGCGTGCAGGCGGCGGCGCAGCTCGTCGCTGCGTTCTATGAGCTCGAGCACGTGCAGTGACGCCGCCGCCACCACGGGCGCGAGCGCGTTGCTGAAGAGGTAGGGGCGGCTGCGCTGGCGCAGCAGCTCGACGATCTCCTTACGGCCGCTGGTGTAGCCTCCCGAGGCGCCACCCAGGGCCTTGCCGAGGGTGCCCGTGACGAGGTCCACGCGCTCGCTCACGCCGCAGTGCTCGGGCGTGCCGCGACCCCCCTCGCCCATGAAGCCGACCGCGTGCGAGTCGTCGACCATGACCATCGCGTCGTAACGCTCGGCGAGGTCGCAGATGCCTGCGAGGGGCGCGATCACGCCGTCCATGCTGAACACGCCGTCGGTGGCGATGAGCCGGAAGCGCGCGCCGCTGGCCGCTTGCAGCTGCTTCTCGAGGTCGGCCAGGTCGGCGTTGGCGTAGCGGTGGCGTTGGGCCTTGCACAGGCGGATGCCATCGATTATCGAGGCGTGATTGAGGGCGTCGGATATCACAGCGTCATCTGACCCCAACAGCGTCTCGAAGAGCCCGGTGTTGGCGTCGTAGCAGCTCGAGTACAAGATCGTCGCCTCATAGCCCAAGAACTCCGAGAGGCGCGCCTCCAAGCGCTGGTGCAGGTCCTGCGTGCCGCAGATGAAGCGCACCGAGGCGACCCCGAAGCCGTACTGATCCACCCCCTCTTGCGCTGCTCGCATGACCTCGGGATGGTTGGCCAGCCCCAGGTAGTTGTTGGCGCAGAGGTTCAGGACGCGGCGGCGGCCGCCACCTGTGCCGACGTCGATCTCCACGTCCGCTTGCTGCTGGCCCGTGATGACGCGCTCGTGCTTGGTCAGGCCCTCGGACTCGATGGAGCCCAACTCCTCGCGCGCGTGCTCTAGGAAGCGGTCCACGGGACGTGTCATCAGCGACCTCCTAGCCAGGCACGAGGCGTGGCCAGGCACGCACGAAGCGTGGCCAGGCACGCACGAAGCGTGGCCAGGCACGCACGAAGCGTGGCGAGCGTGCTTGGTTGTTCCATGCCACCACGCTACCAAGCCACCGCCGGGAAATGCGCCCACCTGTGCGCGCCGCTGCAAGGCCGCTGCAGCGACGCTGTAGGGCCGCTGTAGGGCCGCAGCGCCTGGCTAGTCGTCGAGAGTGCGGCTGGGGTTCCTTCGCGTCTCGTCGTAGCGTCCGCGCAGGTCGTCATGATGCGTGCGGTCCCAGAGTTCCGCGCGGTCGTAGTACGCGGCGCGACCGAGAACGTGGGCAGCCACCGGGGCGGTCAACAGCAAGAACACGAACACGACCACCCCTTTGACCGCAACAGCGAGCTCGCCGAACAGCACCGCTGCCGCCATCAGCACCAGCCCGGCACCCAAGGTGCCCGCCTTGGTGGCCGCGTGCATGCGCATGAAGACGTCCGGCAGGCGCAAGACGCCGAGGGCCGCCACGAACACGAAGAACCCGCCAGCCAACAGCAGCCCGGCGCCGAGCACCTCACTCATCGGAGTCTCCCCTGCGCCACTCGATGAAGCGCGCGAAGGCCACGGTGCCCAGGAAGGCGATCAGCGCGAGCGCGATGGCCGCGTCCAGGAACAGGGCTTGATCGGCCGCGATGGCGTAGACGGCGATGACCGAGACCGACACCAGGCCGATGAGGTCCAGAGCCAGCACCCGGTCAGCCAGGCTGGGCCCGATCACGACCCGCACGAAGGCCGCCACCAGAGCGAGCATGGTCGCCCCGAACGCCAGCAGCACGGCGACCTGGAGGAAGCTGAGCGGGCCATCGAGCACGCTCATCTGAACACCTCCAGTATGCGCCTCTCGAAGCTGAGCTTGATCCGCTTCACCACCTCGGCAGGGTCCTCACCGTACATGGCGTGGACGTACAGGTTCGACTTGTCGTCGCTCACGTCGACCGAGAGGGTGCCGGGGGTGAGCGATATCAGGTTCGCGAGCAGCGTGATCTGGACGTCGTCGCTTACGTCCAGAGGCACCTGGATTATGGCCGGGTGCATGGTGAAGGTGGGTTTGAGCACGTCGATGGCCACGCGCACGCTGGAGAGGACCAGCTCGCTCAGGAAGAAGACCACTAGGCTGATGGCGCGGAAGAAGCGCACCGCGTAGCGGCTGTCGCCGAAGACGGGCCCCACGAGGTGCAACACCAGCATGCCGACGAGGAAGCCGCTCGTGAGGGTCGGCAGCGTGACCTCCCCGTTGGCCATGGCCCAGAACAGCGCCAGCACCAGGTTGATGGCGAAGAGCGTCATCGCTCGCCTCCACCGGCCAGTGCCGCCTCGGCCGCGAACGCCTGACCGGCTTCGCTCCCGAGGACGGCCCCCACGTAGCGCGAGGGGTCGAGGAGCTCGGCCGCCGCTGCGTCACCGAGGGCGATCAAGGGTCCGCTCCAGAGCCCCAGCAGGAGCGTGAGCGCGGCCAAGGCGACGACGGGGGCGTAGAGCAGGCTCGAGGGACGAGCTGACAGCCGCCCGCCCTCGGGCAGCGGTGACCAGTAGGCGTAATGCCAGATCTTGGTCATCGAGAACAGCGTAAGCAGGCCGACGCCGAGCGCCACGGTCGCCATCACCCAGTTGCCGGCCTCGAGCGCGGCGAGCACCACCAGGAGCTTGGCCCAGAAGCCCGATAACGGGGGGATACCGGCGAGCCCGAGCGCCGAGACCAAGAAGAGTGCGGCCAGGAACGGGGCCGCCTTGAAGAGCCCGCCGCTGCGGTTCAAGTCGAAGCTCCCGGTGAGGCGCCGGGCGATGCCGGCGATGAGGAAGAGGTTCGCCTTGGCGATGATGTTGTGGATCAGGTAGAAGACCGCTCCCGCGAGCGCCAGCGGCGTGTAGAGCGCCAGACCCATGATCATGTAGCCGATCTGGCTGATGATGTGGAACGAGAGGATCTTGCGGACATCACTCTGAGCTGCGGCGGTCAAGACACCGCTCACCATGGTGAAGGCCCCGACCCAGAGCAAGATCGTGTGCGTGAACCCCACGTCGGCCACGAACAGGAGCGTGAAGCTGCGCATCAGCGCGTAGACACCGACCTTCGTCAGCATCCCGGCGAAGAAGGCCGAGATCGCGATGGGCGGGGTGTGGTACGAGGCCGGCAACCAGAAGAAGAGCGGGAACACCGCCGCCTTGATGCCGAAGGCGACCATGAACAGCACGGCTATGGTCGTGACCAAGCCCGGGTCCTTCTCGGGCAGCGTGCGCGCCAGGTCGGCCATGTTCAGCGTTCCGGTCAGGCCGTACAGCAGCCCGATCGCGGCGAGCAGCAGCAGGGACGAGAGCAGGTTCACGCTGACGTACTTGATGCCGCCCTCGAGCTGAGCCCGCGTGCCCCCGAGGGTGAGCAGGACGAAGCTGGCGATGAGCAGCACCTCGATCCAGACGTAGAGGTTGAAGACGTCACCGGTCAGGAACGCGCCGTTGATGCCCACCAGGAGGACCTGCGCCAGCGCATGGTAGCCGCGCGCCTCACGGTCTGGATCGATGTCGCGCAACGCGTAGACGGCGGCGGCCAGTGCCATCACGGCGGTGATCACGACCATGATGGCCGAGAGGTGATCGGCGACGAAGGTGATCCCGAACGGTGCCGGCCAGCCGCCGAAGTGCAGAGCCAGGATGCCGCGCTCGCTGACCTGCACGAGCAGCCAGAGCGCTACGAGCACGGAGAGCGCCGCGGCGGTGGTAGCCACCAGGCGTTGGGCCGCGCGGTTGCCACGCAGCGCTAGCAACACGGCTGCGCTCAGCAGCGGCAGCACCACCGGAGCGGCAACGAGCCCGTTCACGCGTCCTCCTCCGCGGCGCCGCGCTGCAGCGCAGGCCCCAGCTCCTGGGTCTCTACCGCGCCGAGTCGCTCGTACACGCGCAGCATCAGCACCAGCGCGAACACGATCAGCCCGAAACCGATGACTATCGCCGTGAGGACGACCGCTTGCGGCAAGGCGTTCGCGACCTCACCCGGCGGCGCCGCGAGGCCTTCAGGGACGATCGGGGGGCGACCGCGCGTCAAGCGGCCGGCGGTGAAGATCAACACGTTCACTGCGCCCGAGAACAAGACCAAGCCGAACACGAAGCGCAGCAGGTTGCGCTGCATCATCAGGTACAGGCCCGCGGCAAAGAGCACGCCTACCAAGAAGGCGAAGGGAACCTCCACGTCAGCGCCCCTCCAGGGCGAACAGCATGGTGAGCACCGACCCCACCACCACCAGGTAGACGCCGACGTCGAAGAGCAGCACCGTGCTCAGCTTCAACTCGGCCCCGCCCGGAACGTCACGGGTCAGCCACAAGCCGCTGAGGAAGGGTTCGCCGCCCAGCACACCAGCCAGGCCCGCCACGACCGCGACCAGTAGTCCCACCGCCAGGAGTCCTCGGGGTTGCACGCGCACCAGCTCTTCCGCTGCACCGGCACCGAACGCGATCACGTACAAGGCGACCGCGGCAGCCGCGACCAGCCCACCGATGAACCCTCCTCCGGGGAGGTCGTGCCCGCGCAGCATCAGGAACACCGAGAAGAGCAGCAAGATGGCGATCAGTAACTGGGTGGTGGTCCTGAGGATGAGGCTGTTCACGCGTCACGCTCCTCGGCCCCAGCGGCGCTCGGTGGGCCCGCACCGTCCCCCTCGGTGGCCCGACCACGCCCCCTCAAGAGGGCGTAGACGCCCACCGCCGCGACTACTAGAACGGTGATCTCACCCAGCGTGTCGATGGCCCGGAAGTCGACTAGGATCACGTTGACGATGTTGCGGCCCAGCGCGCTGGGGTAGCTCTCGGCGGCGAAGAAGTCCGAGAGCCGGGCGTCCAACGGACCCACCGTCACCGCCATCGTGAGGCTCGTCATCAGCGCTCCGCCCGCGATGGCTATACCCGCGCTGAGCAGCTTGTGCGTGCGCTGCCCGGGTCCGCGAAGGGTTCCGCGCGGCAAGCGGATGAGCACCAACGCGACGATGATCACGATCAGCGTCTCGACCAGGAACTGCGTGATGGCGAGGTCGGGGGCCGCGAAGAAGACGAACAGGATGGCGATCCCGAAACCGAGCACGCCGATCGCCGTGATGGCCACCAGCCGGGACCTGGCGCGCACCACCGCCAACGCAGCCGCGATCACGACGGCTATCACCACGTACTCGTAGAAGTAGCCCATGGGGTGCGCGAAGCGCCAACCCAACGCACCTCGCGAGAGGCCGGTGAGGGCCGTGCCTGCGATCGCCACGCCCGCGATCACGATCAGGTGCAGCCGCAGGTCCTCGGGCTGCACGCGCTTGGTGAAGGCCTGCGCGAAGGGCACCAGGCCGTCGGCGAAGCCCTGATAGAGGCGCGCGGGACCGAAACGCCAGCCTTCGAAGCGCGCGCGCATACCCTCGTGCAGTGACCGCCAACGCCAGGTGAGCACGATCCCTAGGGCCACCGTCAGGCCCGAGAGCAGCAGCGCCGGCGTGACGCCGTGCCAAAGGTACAGGTCGAACGCGTGAGGGGCTCCGATCACCGCAGCCGCCGCCGGAACGAGCAGCGCGTCGCCCAGCAGCCAAGGAGCGAAGCCGAGGAGTACCCCCGACAACGCCAGCAACGCCGGCCCGAGGAGCATCGAGAGCGGCGCCTCGTGAGCGGCCTTGGGGGCGACCACCTCACGCCCGGCGAAGGGCTTCCAGGCCACCAGGAAGGCGACCAGGAGCAACACCGCGCCCGCGCCGACGAGCGGGACGAGCAACCAAGCGGCGTCCCCCAAGAGCGCCTCGTAAGCCAGCTCCTTACCGACGAAGCCGAACAGGGGCGGCAGCCCGGCGGCGCTGACACCAGCCAGCAAAGCGGTCGCCCAGGTGAACGGCATCACCCTGCCGAGCCCGCTCAGCGCGCTGACGTCGCGGCTACCCGCCTCGTGATCGACCGAGCCGGCCACCATGAACAGCGGCGCCTTGTAGAGCGCGTGCGCCAGCAGGAAGACCACCACGGCCTCTCCCGCGGCCGGCCCTCCGAGGCCGATGAGCAGCACCATCGTGGCGAGCGCGACCACCGTCGAGTAGGCGAGCAAGGCCTTGCTGTCGCGGCGCAACAGCGCGAGCACGGCCGCCACTATGACCGTCACGCCACCTACCAAGCTCAGCGTCCAGACCCAAATCGCCTCGCCCTGGAACACGGGTGCGAACCTCGCGAGCAAGTACACGCCCGCCTTGACCATGGTGGCCGAGTGGAGGTACGCCGACACCGGTGTCGGGGCAGCCATGGCGTTGGGGAGCCAGAAGTGGAACGGGAACTGCGCCGACTTCGTGAAAGCCCCCAGCGCGATCAGCAGCACCACGGCGCCAACGAGCGGGCTCTCGAGCAGCGGTTGGGGGTCGGCCAGCAACGCGCTGATAGAGGTCGTGCCCGTCACCACGGCGATCAGCAAGAAGCCCGCGAGCATGGCCAGACCGCCGCCGGCGGTGACCAAGAGCGCCTGGAGGGCGCTGGCGCGGCTCTCCTCCTGCTCGTGCTTGAAGCCGACCAA
>SKSV01000251.1 GCA_007122815.1 Trueperaceae bacterium
CACTCCTGAAGCTGACGGCGAGACGCCGGCCTGACGCGTCGAGAGTCATCGCGCAGCCATCACTGACGCCGCGTCCGGCTACCTGGATGGCTTGCTGAAGCATCGTCGGCAGCGCCAGCCGAGCAGAGAGCGCGTCGCCCGTGGCCAGCGCGGCTCGCGAGAAGCGGGAGACCGACGCGAACCCGGACGCTAGCAGCCCGAACAGCAGCGAGGCCAGCGCCAGGGCGACGAGGATCTCCACGAGGGTCAAGCCGCGCCCGTCCTGTGGCCGTCGGGCAGCGACGTCGGCGGCCTGGAGATCGGGGCGGCGGCGCGCCCCCGACACTGGAGGCGCAACCGCGACCAGCCCGAGCGCGCACAGGCCTACAAGGTCGGGCCCGTCCACAGAGGCGAGCAGCGCCGCAGTGCGCTGGAGCAGAACCACCACCAGGCGCACCAGTGCCGACCAGCCCACCACGTTGAGGGAGAGGATTGCGAGCGCTACCACGACCTCGACGATCGTGACGCCCCGAGCGCGTGCGGCGTTCATCGCCGCTCCCAGCGCACGCGTCCCAGTGAGGCGACGATCACCGCGGCGCGGTCGCCGCGCGCTCCCTCGATCAGAATGGTGGTGTTGCCGACCGCCGAACCGTCGCAGCGGCGCGGGCGGCCGTCTGGGGCGAACGCGAGGCCCATCGTGGGCCACCCGATGAAGCTTCGCGGGGGTGCAGTCCAGGCGAGCCGCGTTTCGTCCGGATGTGCTTCGCAGGCGTAGCGGGCTCGAAGGCTCCGTAGTTCCGCGTCATCACCCGCTATTAGCATCAGCACGGGAGCGCCCTCATGGACTGCGGACCAGCGCGATGTGGTCACGACGCGCGCGAGCTCCTGCGCGATGGCGACGGCGCTCGGGTCGCGTAGCTGCCACCAGACTCCGACGGACAGCGCCATGCCGAGCAGGGCCAGCACCACCAGCGTCTCGATCAGCGACCACCCATGGAGCCGGGAACCAGAGCGCATGACGGGATGTTAGAGGCCCTCAGACGAGATGGCTGCGTGCCATAGGAACGCAACCAACGACGAGTCGGCCGGGTACGGGGGACGCTACCGCATCCGCCAGTACCGCGCATCCACGATGGCGGGCGGGGCTCCAGTCGGCACCCCGCCCAACGACACGATCTGCTCGACCGCTGACGGTCAGCGCGTCTCTACCGAAACCTCCGACCAGGGGGCACGGTTGCCGAAGTCGCCGATGTCGCACACCGTGCCGGGCAGGCACAGGAACTCGGCGATGTCGATCACATCAGGGTGGAACGCGACCTTGGGCACGTTGTGGACGTTTACCGAGCGGCCGACAACCGATCCGACGATCGTCGGCTGTTTCTGGATGTCGATGCGGCGATCGGCATACAGGAGCGCGGACACCGTGCCGCCACCCCCGGGAACATCGACGTAGATGTCGCCTGCGGTGACGAACGAGAGTGCCGAGCCGCCAATGCGGTAGTTCGTCGTAGGATCCTTCGGCAGAATCTCCATCTCGACATCGACGCGACCGGTGTTGCTGGCCACGTCCTCACTGATCTTCGTCCCGACCATGATGGCGCCGATGCCCTCGTACTCGAGCACATCGATCTTCGAGGAACCGGTGCGCCCTTGCAGGCTCACGTTGACGCCCGGCGGCAGCGAGACGACACCGTCGAGTCTCAGTACCTTGCCTTCCTCGTCCCACTCGATGGAGCTCTTCCCGTCCCGCGAGAAGCACGGTGCGACGCTTCCCACCGCCACCGGCGGCAGGCGCATTTCATTGCTGATGGGGTCGATCAGACCGCACTCCAGCGCGTCGAGCATGCCAAGCGAGTGCGGGAAGTCGACCTCGAGCGCTGGGAACCCGAGATCGAACCCCTCATAGCCCGACACGCCCGTGCGAGAGAAGATCTCGCGCTGCGTGGCCGTGGACAGCGGGTTGCCCTGCTGGTCGAGCACGTCTCCCGATCCGAGGTAGACGCCCTTAATGCTCTGGACCTGCGCGAGTGGGCTCGGCTCGACCCACTTGCCGTCCTCGAGGTACGTGTCGCCCTCGGCGCCGATGCCGACCGCGTTCGAGCGGACGCGAACGTCGCCGCGCGCGATCTTGAGCCGGCTGCACAGGTCGCGCGGGTTCGGCTGCTCATCGGTCCTCGCAAGGCCCAAAGCGCTTCGCGCCTGCGATACGACATTCGTCGAGGTCGACCGGCCAGCGTAGTTGTTGTAGATGCCCGAAGATCCACTCGCCGCCAGCCCGTCCTCTTCGTCGACCAACTCCACATCGCCGTTCACCACGTGCACGCTGCCGTACGCGGCGATCGTGCCGGTGAGCGATCCGGAGCCCGATGAGAGGGCCTGCGTGAAGATCGCGTTGTCCCAGACCCTACTCGGGCGCTCGCCCGCAGCTGCGACGAGCTGCATGGTCGCCTGGGCGGAACGCTGCTCGGCGTCCCGTGTCGGTGCCAGATACCCGACGGAGGTGAGCACGTAATACCCGCCTGAGCGCTCGAAGCTGAGGACGTACCAACCGTTCGACACCGGCTCGAACGGCAGTGGCGCCGATGTGTCGCCCTCGCGGAGCACCACGCCGCCGCCGAGGTCGACATCGAACGGCGGGAAGCCGCACACGAAGAGTTCGGACCGAGCCTGGTCGCTGAGCTCGAGGAAGAGCGCGGTCTTGAGCCGATCCATCCCGGCCTGCGCCAGATAGTGCGCCTCGGTGCCGACGCGTTGCCGCGCGGCGACCTGGCGGTCGATCAGCGCCGTGAACGACGTGCCGAGCGCCAGGATGGCCACGACCACCATGACGAACAGCACCGTCACCAGCAGGAACCCATCGCGTCGTCGCCTCATCGCTTCACCTCACGCATGACACAGAGTTCGACCTGGACGCATCCCGTCCGATTGCTGGAGCGAGCCCGCCTCACGGCGTCTCCACGTATCGGTCGGGTGCACGCATGTTGAGCATCGACGTCGCCGACTCGAACCTGAGCGTGACCTGCGCCCCACGCGTCGAGGCGACATCGACGACCACCTGGCTCTCGCGCACGAATCCGCCCTCGCTGCCGTAGCAGGACTGCGGGTTCGTCGTCGGCGCGCCGGCGTCGTTGCACATGAACTGCACGCTCATGCCGGTCACGTCGGTCGCGAACTCGGTGGCGAAGCTCGTGGCCGCGGGTGCGCTCGCGCACTCGACATCGCTGCGGAAGAGTGTCGTGCCGTCGAGCTCGTAGGTGACGCGGCGGCACACGTTGGTGGTGGTGATCCCATCGTCCTCGAGGAACAGTGACGAGACGTAGTACACCTCGAGCCGGTCCACGCCGACGCCTCCCGCAGCGGCCCGCACGGTGACGCACTCGTTCGGCACCCCTGCCAGCGGATCCGGATCGCACGGCAGCGCGCTCCGGAAGACGACCGAGCCAGCGTCGTCGACCACGGCCCGTGCGCCCGCTATGCGGAGGTCCTGCAGCATGGCCTCACCGACAGCGCGGGCCCGGACGTTGATCTCGTTGCGCGCCTGCGTCTCGCGGGTCACCCGGGCCTGCTGGCCGAAGAAGGCTCCGGCGAGACTCAGCACGAGGCCGCCGATGGCGAGAGCGATGAGCATCTCGATGAGGCCGACACCGCGGCGCGGATCAAAGGATCGTGAGCGGGTCATGGCTCCTCACAGGTGGTGGGGTCGCTCAGCGCCGGGACTTGGTTCGCGTCGAGGCACGAGACGTACTGCTTGAAGAGCAGCTCCCGGCCACGCGAGTCGCCGACGCTGACCTCCAGCTCGAGTAGCCCGGGGAAGGTCGTGTACACGTCAGTCTCGTTGCCGTTCTGGTCCACCTTGGTGACGATGCCGCCCGCGCGTTGCGCGAGGATGCGGTGCACACCGAAGTTGGGCTTCG
>SKSV01000256.1 GCA_007122815.1 Trueperaceae bacterium
CCCAGGCGTCCTCCGCGCTGTCGCCGCGGGCCTCGAAGAGCGGGAGGTCGGCTTCGGACTCGGCCTCCTCGCTCGGGTGGGAGTCCCCGAAGAGGTCCGGTAGTCGGTCGGCCACACCTCGCTCACGCCCGTCGGCCACCCCTTCCTCGTACCCCTCGGCGGTGTCGTGCGGTTGCGGGTGAGCGTCTCCTGCCACGAGCAGGTCATCTTCGTCCACGTCGGTGTCGACGTCCACGTCGGTGTCGACGTCCACGTCATCGAGGTGGGCCCTGGCCTCGCCCCACTGCGCGCCAGCGCCGCCGACGTGCGGCGAGGCCACGTCCGATCCTGTCACCTCGTCGCCAGGCGGCGCGTCGACGCTCTCATCGAAGAGGAAGATGTCGTCGTCTACGGTCGAGGTGAGTTCCGAAGCGTCCTCGGAGTCATCCTCGGGGCTGCGCACGTCCGCGTCCGGCCACTGCGCCATCCCCTCGGGAACCGGCTCCGGTGTCGGGTCCAGCGCTTCCTCGCCCGCCATCACGCGCGCCAGGTACTCGAGCACGTCGCGCTCGACCACGCGCCCGCCCTCACCGCTACCGTGCAAGCGGCGCCAGTCGACGTTGTTCTCCTCGGCCAATCGCCTGGCCAGCGGTGCGATGTCAGGTTGGTCCACGCGCAACCTCCTCGGCTGGGGCTCGAGCCGTTCGTCCCGACAGTTTACGGAAAGCCGGCCCGAGGCAGGGGCGAAGGTCGTCACTCCCGCGAGCGTGCGGCGTGCAGGCTCAGGGACGCCAGGCCTGGAAGAAGCTGCCGTTGATGAAGGTCTGCAGCAGAGGCTCGTCCCCCAGCACCCTGATCGAGGTCACCACCGACTCGCCGGGCTCGAACTCGCGGTCGAGCACCGTCCTCTCGCCACCGTCGTCGCTCACCACGAGCGTCAGCCGGTAGGGCTCGCGCGTCAGGGCCGCCAGGCCGAACTGACCTGGGTCGAAGCGGAACGGTATCACCCGACTGCCGTCGGGCTGCAAGGCGGTCGTTCCGGGCTCGGGGACCTCCGGTTCGTCCTCGTCCACGTCGCTCGCTCCCGGGGTCACGGCCGAGAGGTCGCCGGGGTCCAGGCCCAGGTCCGCTTCGGGAGAGACGTCAACCGGCCCGTTGACGACGAGAGCTACCGCGCTACCCACGACCGTGTAGCCCGACGGGCGCACCTCGACTACTCCTGCGGGCCGGGTCGGATCGTCGATCAGGTGGACCGGACCCAAGGCGAGCTGCGCTGCCCTGAGCTCCAGCTGTGCCTGCCAGAGCGGCGCGCCGTCCACGTCCGGCACGCGGATCACGCGTGTGCCCTCGAGGGCGTACACGAGCGTCACCGGGGTGCTGCTCAGGACCTCCGTGCCCGCGGGTGGGCGCTGGTCGGTGACCGTGTGCGGCCGGTCGAAGCTGAGCTCCGCAGCGACCGCGTCCACTCGCCGCACACCGCGCTCCTGCAAGAGCGAGCGGGCCTCTTCGAGCGTCATGCCGCGTACGTCGGGCAGCTCGAACGGACCCCCGACCGGGCCGCGGCTGACCTCCACCGTGACGCTGGCGCTGGAGCCGAGGCTGGCTCCCGCCTCGGGCCGTTGAGCGACGACCAGCCCGCTCGGCCGCTCAGAAGTGACGTAGACGACGCGCTCGACGCTCAGCCCTAGGTGGTCTGCCCGATCGATGGCGTCGCGCTCGGGCAACCCCTCGAGGGTGGGCATCTGACGCGCCTCGGCGGCGGCGTTGACGCCCAGGCTCACGGTGCGCCCTAGACGCACCAAGCTACCGCTGGGTGGGGTCTGGGATACGACGGTGTCGGGCGCCGCGGAGGTGTCGATCTCGGGGTAGGTGAGCACCCGCAGGCCGGCGTCGCGCAGGCTCGCGCTGGCGCTCGCGTAGGTCATTCCGCGGACGTCCGGCAAGCGCACGTCCGTAACGCTCAGGTACCGACCGGTGGTGACCATCGCGACGGCCAGCAGACCACCCGCGACGAGCACCAGGACGAGAACACGAGCCATGGCCGTCAAGGTAGCACGGGCACGGTGAGAACCTCGCTGCTGGCGCTGCGTACACGCGCCTCACCGGGACGCGGGTACCATGCTCCCTCATGCGAGCCGATGAGTTGCCGACCACCTTCCCACCCAGGTTCGAGTTGGAGGTGGCCAACGAGCTCTCTTGGCTGCTGCGGGCGGAGCGGGCCGGCGTGAACGTGACACCCATGACGGTGGTGCCTCCGGCGGTCGAGAGCGCCTTCTACCGGCTGAACAACCTGCCCGAGAGGTTCGGACGCCTCTTCGAGGGCGTCGCCGGAGACGACCCCGACGAAGACGACCTCGAGGAGCACGTGGGCGAGGCCAGAGCGCTGGTGCTCGAGCACGCCCTGCTCGACGAGGTGGTGGACTCGCTGTACGAGTCGCTCGCGGCGTCACCCGAACGCGTGGTGGTGAGGCCTGCGGGCGAAGCGGGCGTGGCGGCCGACCGCGGCAGGGGTGCGCTGCTGGCGATCAAGCGCGCTTGGGCCGACGAGTGGGAGCTCGAGAAGCTGCTGGCGCGCTTGCGCGCCGGGCGAGGGCTGCTGCCTAGCGCGCGCGCCTTCTTGCTCCACGACGCCGCCATAGACAGGGCTACTGAGGAGCTCCCTTTCGGGCCCGACGGGACATCGGCGTACGCCTGGTACGACGGGCTGGGACGGCTTGCGCGCCTGGAGTTGGCCGCGGGCTAGCGGCATGCCTACTTGCGCAGCTGGGTCGGTGCCGCGAAGGTGGCGCGTACCTGGCTGGTCGGCTCGAAGGTGATGTAGGCGTCCGGGTTGACCTGCTTCACGATCCGCATGACATCCGGCGTGCGTCGGCGCGGGATCACCACGAAGAGGATGCGCACGTCACCGCGCATGCCCTGACCGTTGACGACGGTGACGCCGTAGCCTGCCTGCCTGAGCAGGTGTTCTGCCGAGGGGGCGTCTACCGGTGTGACGACCCTCATCAGAACCTCGCCGACGGCGATCCAGCGCTCAACGGAGACCCCGAGCATGGTGCCGGCGGCGTAGCCGCCCGCGTAAGCGACGAACTTGAGCGGGCTGTCCAGGCTGGTGAGCACCTGGGCAGCGGCGGTGAGCCAGATGAGCGACTCCACGAAGGAGAGAGCACCCGCGACACCGCTCTGACCGCGCACCAGGAAGGTGATGCGCAAGGTGCCTATCGAGACGTCGGTGATCCGCAGGGCGAAAATGAGAACGGCGCTCGCGAGCAGTGGTAGATCCATCTCAACCCCCGGGGGAGCCACGCACTAGCTCGTGAGCGGCCACGCTCGCCGCGCCGATGACCCCGGCGTCCTCCCCGAGCCGTGCCAGTCGGACCTCGGGTTGCGGGTAGCCTTCGGTGGCGGCCGCCAGAGCCTGGCGGACGCGGCCGATGTAGAACTCGCCGACGCTCGTGACACCTCCGCCCAGCACGAAGCCGGCCGGGTCGATCACCTTCACGATGTTCGCTAGTCCGTAACCGGTGAAGCGCGCGGCGTTGTCTACGATCGCCAAGGCGCGCCTGTCGCCCCCTTTGGCCAGGAGGAAGAGCTCGCTGGTGCTCATCGCGCGGGAGAAAACGTAGCTGGCGTCACGTGCCATCGAGCGGCCCGCCGCGAGCGCCTCCCAGCTTCCGGTGTGCCCGTCTCCGCCTACCGGCCCGCCCGGCAGCAGCTTCATGTGACCGATCTCGCCCGCGAGCCCGTTCGCGCCCCTTAGGACCTGCTCGCCTACGAAGATGCCCGCACCTATCCCGGTGGAGAGGGTGACGTACACGCTGGTGGTCAGGTCGCGCGCCGCGCCGTAGCGGTGCTCGGCGTAACCGGCGGCGTTGGCGTCGTTCTCGAGCACGACTGCGACGTCCAGCCG
>SKSV01000315.1 GCA_007122815.1 Trueperaceae bacterium
CCCAGGAGCGCGAAGCTCGGGCGCGGCTGGCCCTCGGTCACGGCCTCCACGACCTGGACGCTTGCGTACACGTCGCCCGTCGCCGCATCGAGCCGCTGCAGGGCACCGTCGCCCGTCAACACCAGGAGCGCGCCGTCGTCACTCATGCGCATCGCTATCGGCGCGGCGGGCAGCTCGACGGGAGTCAGGCTTAGCTCGAGCGGGTCGATGATCGCGATGCCCTGGCCGAAGTTGCCGATCACGACGGGGCCCTCCGGGTGCGCCACCAGCCTGCCTACACGCGCGCTCTCGGGGCTGCCCGGCGGGTTCGCGAGCTTGGCCGAGCCAAACGACCCGTCACCGAGGACCTCGACCAGGAGCACGCCGTCGCTGCAGCCGAAGGCCACGACGTTGCCCAGCACGGCCTGGCCGTGCAGGCGCGGGCAGCCGTCGAAGGCAGCGAGTTCGCGCGCGTCGCGATCGAACACGCGCACGCCGGCCTCGTTCACGCCGCCGCCGACGAGGTAGCCCTCGACGACCGCGACCGAGCCATGATCCGCCTCGAGGCCGGGCACCTGCACGAAGTCCAGGCTGATGCCGAGCAGGCGGCTGTCGAGCCAGGCCATGCTGCCGTCACCGTCGTTGTAGATGGCGATGTCGTTGGCGTGGGCGAAGAAGTGCGTCGGCCTGGGGCCGAAGTTGACCGTCTTGAGCACGTACGGAGTCTCCTGAAGGAGGTCCATGTGGTCGCCGTGGTCGACCGCGCGCAGGCCGGAGTGGACGAAGCTCACGCGGTTGGCGTCGCGGTGGGTGACGGCCGCGTACTGCGTGTTCGGCAGCTGGTACACGCGGCCCAGGCTCGGCACCGTGAAGCGCCCCAGCACGTCGCCGTCGGCGGCGTCGAGGACCACGAGCTCCGGCGAGTCGAGCGAGGCGACGAGCAGTCGCACGCCGGCGAGCTCGCCGAGCTCGTGATGTTCGTGCGCAGCCTCGAGCTCGTGATGGTCGTGCGCAGCCTCGAGCTCGTGATCCTGATCGTGATCGTGGTCGTGGAGGTCACCTTGGGCCCAGGCGATGGCGAACGGCATCAGGGCGACGACGGCGAGGCTGAGGATCGAACGGTGGAACGGTCGCTGCATGGAGGCTCCTCGTGTGTGCGTGATCGGTGAGCGATCGTGTTGAGAATGTAGTCTCATTCTCAACACGCCGCACAGTGTAAACGACAGGACCCGCCGCGTGTCAACCGCGGCCGCGATGCCCGACTCCGTTACCGTAGACTCGTCTCATGGCCGTCGACAACATCTTCATGAAGATCGTCCGCGGCGAGCTCTCCGCCGACATCGTCTACCGCGACGAGCTCGTCACCGCCTTCCGCGACATCCAACCGCAGGCTCCCGTACACGTGCTCATCGTGCCGAACCATCCCATCGCCTCGGCCGCTGACGCCGGCCAAGGAGACGAGGCTGCTCTCGGCCGCCTCTTCACCGCCGCGCGACAAGTAGCAGAGCAGGAAGGGCTCTCCCAGGACGGCTACCGGTTGATAGTCAACTGCAAGGCGCACGGCGGGCAGGAGGTCGAGCAACTCCACCTCCACCTCCTCGGAGGTGAGCCGCTGGGACCGATGCGCTGCCGTCATCGGGACCGTTGAGGTGGCCAGCCGCACGCGAGTCGTCTCCTCGGGCCGGGCGAGTACTGCCGAACGCGACCGGTTGCCTACCGACATGCGAAACACCTCTCAACGACGCGCGATTCTGAGGGCGCTGGACGAGGCGCCCGGGCCCCTCACCCCCAACCAAGTGCTCGAACGCGCGAGCGCGATCCAGGCGTCCTTGGGTCTCGCCACCGTCTACCGCAACCTCGCCGCCTTGGAAGAAGCCGGAGAGGTCGTGCCGGTCCATCTGCCCAACGAGACGCGCCGCTACGAGCCGGCAGGCCGCGGCCACCATCACCACTTCCGCTGCGAGGCCTGCGAGGGGGTCTTCGAGCTCACCACCACCTGCCCCGTAGCCGTGCTCGAAGGCGTGACCCTACCAGGAGGGTTCGAGGTCCGCGGCCACGCCCTCACGCTCTACGGGCGCTGTCCCGATTGCAGCGACGGTTGACGTGCAAGAGCGAGTCCTGGCTGGAACCGGCCCCAAGCTGCCAGCGCTGCGAGCGCGCTCGGCGCTGCGATTGCGCTCGGCGCCACGCTGGCGCTCGGTTTCTCGACTGGTCTCGGTGTGGCTACTGGGCCTGCTGGCAGCGGCTAGCGCCCACGCCACGGAGCCCATGGGTTACCTCGAAGGACGCATCCTCGAGATAGTGCAGCGCACGGGCCTCGACGACGTCGCTCTGGTCCAGGTGGACGACAGGGTGATAGAGGCGCTCATCCCTCCAGACGACCCCTACGGTGAGTTCACGCTCCCGGCCTACGCGGTGGGCGAGCGCGTAGAGCTCTACTACTCCCCCGGACCCGACGGACGAACCACTTACGTCGTCACGGATTGGGTGAGACGCCCCGCACTGGGTTGGCTGGTGGCGCTGTTCGCGGTCGCTTCGTTCGCGGTAGCGGGCTTCAAGGGCCTGAGGGCGATAGTCTCGACCGGCGCCAGCCTAGCCATCGTGATCACGTTCATCGTCCCGCAGATACTCAGTGGCACGAACCCGGTCCTGGTGTCGCTCGTGGGCGTGGGCGGGATCCTCGTGCTCGCCATCTACTTCGTTCACGGCGTGAACTGGAGCACCTCCGCGGCGTTGGCCGGAACGCTGCTAGCCGTCGTCGTCACGATGGTCCTAGCTATCGTGTTCACCGACTTCTCCAGGCTCACGGGACTGGGCACCGAGGACGCCATCTTCCTGATGGCGGCGGCACCACAGGTCGCGCTGAAAGGGTTGCTGCTGGCGGGCCTCCTGATCGGTGCACTTGGCGCCCTCACCGACATCACCATCGTGCAGGCCTCGGTGGTGCGGGAGCTCGCGCACACCGACCCCAGCCTGGGACTCAGCGAGCTCTACTCACGCGGGATGAACGTCGGTCGCGACCACGTGGGCTCCCTCGTTAACACGCTCGTGCTCGCCTACACCGGAGCGAGCCTGTCGCTCCTGCTGCTCCTCAACGTCGGTGAGTTCGGTTTCGCTAGAGCGCTCAACCTCGAACTCGTCGCCAGCGAGGTGGTCCACACGCTCGTGGGCTCGATCGGGCTGGTGCTCGCCGTCCCCATCACCACCATCCTCGCCGCCTTGCTGTTCCGCGGAGACCGCATCCCGCTCGCTCCCGGAGAGCTCTCGCACGCCCACCACCACCACTAGAGCGAAGCTAACGTGACGCCAGTCGCCCTAGACCTGATCCCCAACGCCCTGGCCCTGCAGCCAGAGGCCTTCGAGGCGCTGCTCTCGAGGCCGGGCTTCGGGCTGCGAGGCGCGCTCGCCATAGTCTTCCTCGCGGGGTTGTCGACGTCCTTCGGGCAGAGCGTCGTGCTGTTCGCCAACCACGTCTCGCCGCGCCGCTTCGTGGCGAGCTTGCTCGTCCAGGCGCTCCTGTTCGTCCTGACCTTCCTGGCGTGGTCCGCCACCGTGTGGGTAGCGGCGCTGGTGCTGCTCGATCGCCCCGCGCCGTTCGCCGCTGCCGCCGCCGCGATAGGCTTGGCTTACGCTCCACAGCTCTTCAACTTCCTGGTCCTCACGCCCTACCTCGGCAACGGCGTCGGGGCGGCCTTGAGCGTCTGGACCCTCCTGGCGACGCTGGTGGCGCTCGGGGTCGCCTTCGACCTCAGCCGCAGCGAGACCCTCATCGTGGCGATCATCGGATGGTTGGCGGCACAAGCGCTGCAACGCACGGTAGGTCGCCCCGTGACTCGCCTAGGCCGCCGGCTTCGACACGCCGTGGCTGGCCGGAAGCTCGACCCGGTGGAGC
Organism: Trueperaceae bacterium; assembly: GCA_007122815.1. GTDB lineage: Bacteria > Deinococcota > Deinococci > Deinococcales > Trueperaceae > CSSed10-48. The sequence continues at coordinate 3,872 of SKSV01000315.1, forward strand.
CGCCGGGCCTGGGTCCGCGATGAGCTGGCTGGAGCCGAGCACGTTCCTGCTGGTGGGCGTGTTCGCGCTGCTCCTCTCCGGCGCATTCGCGCCGCTCGAGGCGTTGGGTTGGTGGGCTGGCTGGTACGGAGACCGCGCCGACGAGGAGCCCTCCCCCTCACAAGGCGAGGCGGCGGAGATCGCACCCGCCCGGAGCGGCGTCGCGGGCCGCTACGTGGTCTTCCTGTCGGGGATCGACAGCGTCTCTGACGAGCCGGTCCCCGAGCGGCAGGTCCACTTCCTCGAGCGCTTGCGGGACGAGGTACCCGACGCGGTGGTCCTACAGGTCTTCCCCTACTCGGTGACCAACCGGGCGCTCACCGGTGAGCGCGTGTTCGCGCGCTTCTGGCGCTGGGCGTTGCGCCAGAAGTTGGGTAGCCGGCGCCACGAGCAGCTCGCCGGCATGCTGATCAACCTGCGCAACACCTGGCAGGTGCTGGTGTCGGCCGACCGCCGCTACGGGCCCTTCTACGACCGTGGAACCGCGGCGCTGCTCGCCAGGCAGCTGCGCCGCGCGGGGTACCTCGATGGGAGCGGCCTTCCCGTCACGCTGATCGGGTACTCCGGCGGCGGTCAGATCGCGGTCGGTGCGGCGCCCTTCGTGCGCGACGCGTTGAGCGCCCCCGTGACGGTGCTCTCACTCGGCGGCGTGCTCTCGGCCGATCCCGGGCTGCTCGCCCTGCAGCGCCTCGTCCACGTGATCGGGTCACGTGACGGCGTCCACAAGGCGGGCGCCGTGATGTTCCCCGGCCGTTGGCCGGTCTTCCCCCACTCTCCCTGGAACGTAGCTCGACGCCACGGGAAGATACGCCCGGTGGTAGTAGGGCCCTGCAACCACACCGGAGACGACGGCTACTTGGACGACAGCGTCTACGTCGCGGACGGCCGCAGCTACTTCGAGGTGACCGTGCAGGTGATGGCCGCTCTGGTGCGCGATCCCGACGCGCCTGTGCCGGTCGCCGACCCTAACCCGGTCGCCCGGGCCGCTTGATCAGCCGTGCTCGCCCCAAGCCCGCCGCAGGACCTCGCAAGCCTCACCGAGCGTGCTGCGCACGGCGAACGCCGCGCGCAGCGGCTCCATCAAGGGCGCATCGCTCTCGGCCGCGCTCTTGAGGCTTACCAACGCCCCGGAGACCGCCACGCCGTCGCGCGCGGCCCTGAAGACCGCTAACTGCTCGGCCCTCCGCGCCTCGAAGGCAGGTTCGTGGCGGAGAACGGGCACCTCTGGGAAGCCCTCCGAGACGAACCGGTTCACCCCCACCACCACGCGTTCACCGGACTCCACGCGTTGCTGGTGATCGTAAGCCTCCGCCTCGATGGCTTCCTGCACGTAACCCCGCTCGATCGCCGCCACGCTCCCGCCGAGCCCCTCGACCTCGTCGAACAGCTCCAGCGCCTTGCGCTCGAGCTCGTCGGTGAGGTGTTCGACGAAGTAGCTGCCCGCGAGCGGATCGATCGCCTCGGGTACTCCTGTCTCGTGCGCCAACACCTGCTGGGTGCGCAGCGCCAGCGTGGCCGCTGACTCGGTCGGCAAGCCCAGCGCCTCGTCGAAGGCGTTCGTGTGGAGGCTCTGGGTCCCTCCGAGCACCGCCGCGAGGGCCTGGTAGGCCGTGCGCACCACGTTCACCTGGGCTTGCTGCGCGGTGAGCGTCGAGCCTCCGGTCTGCGTGTGGAAGCGCAGGACCTGAGCGCGCGGGTCGTCCACCCCCAGGCGCTCCTTGACGATCCTCGCCCACAGCCGCCGAGCGGCCCTGAACTTCGCCGCCTCCTCGAGGAGCCTGCCGTGACAGGCGAAGAAGAACGAGAGGCGCTGCAGGAACGCTGCGGTCTCCAGCCCTGCATCTCGCGCGGTCCGCACGTAGGCCATCGCGTTGGCCAACGTGAAGGCGATCTCCTGGACGGCGTTGCATCCCGCCTCACGCATGTGGTAACCGGATACCGAGATCGTGTTCCAGCGAGGCATGTGACCCGCGCACCAGGCGAACACCTCGCTGGCGAGTCGCAGCGAGGGACGTGGCGGGAAGATGTACGTGCCGCGCGCCACGTACTCCTTCAACACGTCGTTCTGCACGGTGCCGCCGAGGCGCCCTAAGGCAACTCCCTGACGCTCCGCCTCGAGCGTGTAGAGCGCCAGCAGCATCGCCGCCGGGGCGTTGATCGTCATCGAGGTGGTGACGTCGCCAAGCGGGATCCCCTCGAACAGGGCGCGCATGTCGTCCACCGTCGCTATGGACACCCCCACCCTGCCCACCTCACCCCGCGCGCGCTCGTCGTCGGGGTCGAGCCCCAACTGGGTGGGCAGGTCGAACGCCACCGAGAGGCCGCTCGTGCCCTGCTCGAGCAGGTGGCGATAGCGCCGGTTGCTCTCCTCGGCCCCCGCGAAACCGGCGTACTGACGCATCGTCCATAGGCGACCGTCTGCGTACATGCGGGGGTAGATGCCGCGCGTGAAGGGGTAAGCGCCCGGCCGGCCCAAGCGCCGCTCCAGGCCTGCCGGGGGCGCGTCGTAGATCGGCTCCATGAGGGCATGATACTGACGACTGGCGCCGTGGCCTCGAGCCCCGCTCCCGGTCCTCACGGCACGATCTCGAACGCCTCCCCGCCGAGCGAGCGCAGGACGTCGAAGTGGCGCCTGTCGAGGGTGAGCACGCGCCTCGTGGCGTATCGGTCCGCGAGCAGGACCAGCGACGCGTCCGTCACGCCGATGTCGTGCTCTCGATAGCGCCTCATCACCTCGCTGACAACTCTGAGGTCGTCGGTGTCGATGGCCGCTAGGTCGTACGCACCACCTGCCAACTCCTTCACCACGATCAGCGCCTCGGCTTGGCCGACCCGCGTGGCGATGAGGTAGTCGAGCTCAGCGACGACGAAGGGTGACACGACGAGGGCGTCGCGCTCTTCGGCCAACGCTGCCACCACTTCTCGGTGGGCCGGTTCGGCGCTGTTGAACAGCGCCAACAGACCGCTGGTGTCGGCAACGATCACCTCTCGCCGAAGCCCTCGAGGAGGTCGTCGGCTCGAGCGGCGAACGGTTCAGCCTCGAACAGGTTCGGCGTCGGCCGCGGGCGCATGACCGCGCGCTCGAGCGACTCCCTTATCACCCGCGCTTCCGACACTCCGCGCCTTGCCGCCTCGCGCTCGAGGAGCGACTTGAGGTCGTCAGGCAGGTAGATCGTGGTCTTCCGCATGCCGAGCCGCATACTACCATACGTCATGCCATACGCTAGCGCGGTGCGCTTCCCGCCCGCGCCTCAGCTGGCAGCGCGCGCCCCAGAGGCAGCCTGCGCCCCGGCAGGCAGCCGGCGCCGTTACGATGAGCAACGGAGGTACACCATGCAGTACAGACGACTCGGCCGCGCCGGCATGAAGGTGAGCGCCATCAGCCTAGGTGCCTGGACCACGTACGGCGAGAGCGTTCAGGACAAAGCGCTCATCAAGGAGATCGTCGCCAAGGCCTTCGAGGCGGGAGTCAACTTCTTCGACAACGCCGACGCCTACGCCGCCGGTAAGGGCGAGGCGTTCCTGGGAGAGGTGTACGAGGACCTGGGCCTCCCCAGGCACCACCTGGTCCTCTCGAGCAAGGTCTTCTGGCCGCTCTCGGAAGACGTCAACGACCGGGGCCTGTCGCGCAAGCACGTGCTGGAGTCGATAGACATGTCGCTCGAGCGCATGCGCACCGACTACGTCGACATCTACTTCGCCCACCGCTACGACCCGGAGACACCCATGGACGAGATCGTCGAGGTGTTCAGCGACGTCGTCCGCTCGGGTCGCGCGCACTACTGGGGCACGTCCGAGTGGAGCGCTGCTCAGATCGCCGAAGCCCACACGTACGCTCAGGCCAACGGCCTGGCGGCACCGGTGACGGAGCAACCGCAGTACTCGATGCTCTACCGCGAGCGCGTGGAGCGAGAGATCTTGCCGGTGACCGAACCGAAGGGAATGGGCCTGGTCGTCTTCAGCCCCTTGGCCATGGGCATGCTAACGGGGAAGTACGACGAGGGGATCCCGGAGGGCTCGCGCTTCGCCGCCAGCGAGAGCTTCCGCGCCCGCCACCTCACCGACACCAACGCAGCCAAGGTGCGCGCCCTCAAGCCGGTTGCCGACGACCTCGGGATAACCCGCTCCCAACTCGCGCTGGCGTGGGTGTTGCGTCACCAGAACGTTTCGAGCGTCATCACCGGCGCCACCCGGGTGGAGCAGGTGCTCGACAACGTCGCGGCCGCCGAGGTAGAGCTCGATAGCAACGTGCTGGAGCGCATCGACGAGATCCTGGCCGGCTGAGCAGGAGGGCGCGTGAGACTCTTCAGGTCCGCCAGCCTGCGCGCGGCCGACGCCGCCGCAGCGTCGATGGGCGTGCCGAGCACCGAACTGATGCTCCGAGCCGGACTTGCGGTGGCGGAGGCAGCGCTGGAGGGTTGGCCCCTGGCCAGGCGGGTGCTCATCGCCTGCGGTCCAGGCAACAACGGCGGGGACGGTTTCGTGGCGGCGCAGGCGCTGGCCGCGGCAGGACGCCTCGTCACCATCGCGGAGCTGCGACCGGGCGCCTCCAAGGGCGACGCTGCCTGGGCACGTCGACGCCTGCTCGACTCGGGCACCGAGGTCGCGTGGTCGGGCGAAGGCGGTTCCCGAGAGCTCCCTACCGACGGACACCACCTCGTGATAGACGCGCTCTTCGGCACCGGGCTGACGCGCGCGCTCGAGGGCACCGCGGCGAGCTGGGTGAAGGAGATGGCCGCCTGCGGCCTCCCGGTGGTGGCGGTAGACGTTCCCAGCGGTGTCGACGCCGACCGCGCCGTGCCGCCAGGCACCTGCGTGCGCGCGGCGCTCACGTTGCAGCTCGCGGGCGCCGTGCCGGCCGCGCTGCTGGCGCCGGCCCGCACGAGCTTCGGTGTCTCTCGCGTGGTCGACATAGGCATACCCGAAGAGGTTCTCGAAGCCCACGCCGAAGCGCGCGCGGTCGACGAGGACTGGTTGCGCGTGCACGGCCCTCGGCGCGACGATGACGCGAACAAGTACAGCGTCGGCACGGTGCTTGTCGTCGGCGGTTCGCGCCGCTACGCCGGGGCCACCGAGCTGAGCGCCCGAGCGGCGTACCGCGCCGGCGCCGGGCTGGTGACGCTGGTATCCGAGGAGCGCGCACCCTCTGCCTGGCCCGAGGTCGTCTGGGAGCCCCGCGAACCGTCCGAGTCCGTCTCGGAGAGCGTGCGGCGTGTCCTCGACGCTCCCGGAGGAACACGGCGCGCGCGGGCGGCGCTGGTCGGTCCCGGCCTGGAAGCTGACGCGCAGGAGGTGTCGGCGGTGCTCGAGAGCATCCGCGCGCCGGTGGTGCTGGACGCCGGAGCGCTGCTCCCCGAGGTGCGGGATGCCGCGCGTCAGCATGGCAAGACCGTGCTGACACCTCACGCGGGCGAGGCCCAGCGGCTCCTCGACGCTCTGGGCGCCGGAGCCACGGGGCTGGGGGGAGACGCGAGCGGGCCGGACGGAGGGGCTCGAGCGCCGGACGCCAAGAGCGACCCGGTGTCCGCGGCGCTCAGCCTGGCGCGCGCCTGGAACGCGGTATGCGTGCTCAAGGGCCCGGGTAGCGTCATAGCCGACCCGCACGGCCGCTGGACGATCAGTTCCTCGGGCACGCCGGCACTGGCGACCGGCGGCAGTGGAGACGTGCTGGCCGGCATCATCGCGGCGTTCCTCGCCTCCACGACTATCGACGCGAGCCAGCCGACAAGAAGCCGCGACACGGGACGAGACGGGAGGTCCGCAACGCCGGTCGATGGCGACCTGTGGGCCTCCAGCGCGGCCGCCGTGCACCTGCACGGTATCGCAGGCGCTTGCGCGGCTGAACGGGGTCCGGGAGTGGTGGCCGGCGACGTGGTGGAGGCTCTACCCGCGGCCCGCGCAGGCGGCAGCTGAGGGCAGACGGCTCGCAGCAGCCGAAGCCGGCCCGGGCATGCGGCGGCTTAGCGCGGCCTGCGCGCGTGCTACGCTTTCGCGAGTGATCCACGTACGAGTGCCGGCCACGAGCGCGAACCTGGGTCCCGGGTTCGACTGCCTCGGCCTCGCACTCGACCTCCACCTGTGTGTCGAAGCGCAGCTCGGCGAAGCGGACAGGCTCCGCTACCACGGTGAGGGCGTGGTACCCGACCACCCTGACAACCTGGTCCATCAGGGCTTCAGGAGCGCCTTCGAGTCGCTGGGCGAGCGGCCACCGACCGTAGCGTTCACGGCGCACAACCCGATCCCCCTCGCGCGTGGTCTCGGTTCGAGTTCAGCTGCGCTCGTTGCCGGCGCGGCAGCCGCGGACGCCGCTCTCGGCGGGCGCCTGGGCCGCGACGGCGTGTTCGCGCTCACGTCCTCCATCGAGGGGCACCCGGACAACGTAGCCCCCGCGGTCTACGGCGGCCTCACGGTTGCCGCCGAGCGAGGCGACGGTGACGGCTACGACACCGCCGTCCTCGCGGTGCCCCCTAGCTGGCGGCTCCTGTTCGGCGTGCCCGACTTCGAGCTCCCCACCGAGCATGCCAGGGCTGCGCTCCCGGAGACCGTGAGCCGACGTGACGCGGTCTTGACAGCCTCGCGCGCGGCGCTGTGGACGCTGGCGGTAGCTCGAGACGAACCCCAGCTCCTGCGCACGGCCTCCATCGACGTGCTGCATGAGCCCTACCGCGAGTCGCTAGTGCCTGGGCTGAGCGTCGCGCGCGCGGAGCTGCTGAGCGCCGGGGCTTACGCCGCCTACCTCTCTGGCGCCGGGCCCAGTCTGGCTGCGATCGCGCCCGAGACCGCTCTCGACGGGTGCCGTGCCGCGCTCAGGCGCTTCGCGGGTTCAGGAGGCAGGGTGCTGGAGCTGCGCGCTGCTGGCGGCTACGAGGTCCGGCGAGAGGACTTGGCCCTGAGCGCGGTGAACACGCGGTAAGCCCGCGCTCCGGCCGGTGTCACCTCTCGCACGGACTGCCAGGACGCCAGCAGGCGATCGAACGGCAGGGCAGCGTTGGCCACCAGCCAGAGGCGCCCGCCAGGCCGCAGCGCGGTGTGAGCGGCCGCCACGAAGCCTCGAGAGAGAGCACCCACCACGCTGCGCCCCACGTGGAACGGGGGGTTGGTGATCACCACGTCGAGCTCACGCGCTTCGGGTGCGTCGAGGGTCAGGTCGGACCAGTCGACACGCGCCTTACCCTCTCCCGCCAGCGTGGCCTCGCTGCTGCGCACGGCGGCGAGGTCGTCGTCGAGAGCTAGCACCGATGCCGCGCCCGCGCGAAGCGCGCGGCGCGCCAGCACACCGCTCCCGCAGCCGAGGTCGAGCACCCGCGCCCCAGCCAGATCGGCGGAAGCCTCGCTGCGCGCCTCGCGCCCACCGGTCTCATAGGCCGACAGGGCCTCGAGCAGGAGGGCGCTGCCGGCGTCCAAGCGATCCGCGGCGAAGGTCCCCACGAGGGTGCGCATCGGCCCGTCAGGACCGTCCCAGCTAAGCCAAGGACCGGGGGTCTCCGCGCGCGGCCCGCGCGCCTCCACCACGCGCCAACCCGAGGCGCGGTTGACCACCTCCAGCGTCTCGAAGCGTTCCGCCACCAGGCGCTCCGCGCGCCGGGCGCCCTGGTCCTTGTGCCAGACGGCGATCAGCCGTCCCTGAGCCGTCAGCGCCCGGGACCAGCCGGCGAGCTCGGCCCCGAAGCGAGCCCAGCCGCGCTCGCTCGCGGGGCGCCACCAGACCTCATCGACGCTGGCCGCGGGGAGGTCCCAGGGGTGATCCGCCCGGCAGGCCGCCTCGTCTACCCCGAGCTCTAGCGCCGTCCTGCGAACTGCGGCCGAGACTGCTAGCATGCTCCCGCGAACCCCCGAGAGCGCGTGCCCTAGCCCAAGCACCGCCCCAGGACCGCCGGTGAAGTCCACGAAGCTGCTCAGCGGCGGCTGCAGCCGCCCGCGCGCCAGCGCCTCGGCGAGGGCTGGAAGGGCCGGGTCGATACCGGGGTAGCCGGGCACGCCAACGGCGCTGAGCAGCGGCACCTCGGTCGCGCCGACCCGCCAGGCGAGCTCCACGGGCGCGGCATGCGCCGCCAAGACACTCTCCGCCACCACTAGCCGAGTCTACCGGCGCCGTCGCTTGCCCGAGCCCGCTGGTACGCTGCTGCCGTGCTGGTGATGGGCATCGACACCTCGTGTGACGATACCGGGGTCGGGGTCGTCAGGGGCCACCGCGTGCTCTCGAACGTGGTGGCGTCGCAGGCCGCTCTGCACGCACCTATGGGTGGCGTGCTCCCCGAGAGCGCCAGCCGCGAGCACCTGCGGGTCATCGACGAGGTGGCCGGCGAGGCCCTCGCTCGCGCCGGGGTTGGCCTCCAGGAGCTCGACGCCGTGGCTGCCACCCGAGGTCCTGGCCTCGCAGGGGCCCTGCTGGTGGGGCTCGGTTACGCCAAGGCGATCGCCTGGGGAACGCGGAGGCCCTTCGTTCCCGTGCACCACCTCGAGGGACACCTGGCGGCCTGCTTCGCCGAGCCAGGAGGTGTGGTCTCGGACGCGGCGAACGCGCCACCGGAGCCGCCCTTCTTGTGCCTGATAGCCTCGGGCGGCCACACCGTGCTGTTCGACGTGCCCGACTACGGCACGTACCTGCGTGTCGGAGGGAGCCGCGACGACGCCGCCGGCGAGGCCTTCGACAAGGTGGCGCGCCTCCTCGGTCTGCCCTACCCCGGAGGGCCAGCGCTGGCCGCTCTGGCCGACGCAGGAGACCCCGGCGCGCTTGCCCTACCGCGCCCCATGGCCCGCCAGCAGGGCCACGACTTCAGCTTCAGCGGGCTGAAGACGGCGGTGGCCACGCTGCTGGAGCGTGACCCCAACGTGCGCCCGGCCGACGTGGCGGCGGCGTTCCAAGAGCGCGTCACGCGCAGCCTCGTTGACGTCTCCGTGCGCGCCGCCGAGTCCAACGGGCGCGACACGCTCGTGGTGGCCGGTGGCGTAGCGGCCAACCGCAGCCTGCGTGAGGCGCTCCGCTCCTCCGGGCTCAGGGTGCACGTGCCGCCGCTCGAGCTCGCCACCGACAACGGCGCCATGATCGCTCTGGCGGCCGTGATCGGGTCGACTCGGGACGGCTTCCCGGATCAGGCCGAGGCGCTGGCCGTGGACGCCGCCCCCTACCTCCCGCTGGCGGACGCACCCTCGCGCCCGCGGGACGCAACGCGTCGCTGACGCGTGCCCCGGAGCTTGTCGGTGGCTGTTCAGGCGCCGCTCCCCCACGAGACCGCGAGGTAGGCATCCTGCGTCACGATCCCGGCCACCTTCTCACCGTCGAGCACGACGACCAGGGGCTCGTGCGCGAGGACCGGACGCAGCTCGGTGAGCGCCACGTTGCCGTCCACCTTCACGACCTCGTCCCAGCCCAGGAGGCGGTCGGGATGCACCCCGGAGATACCCACCGGCACCCCCGCGTCCATCACGATCACCTGCCGGTGCTCCGACATGGTCTGCACCAGAACGTCGGCGTCGACGATCGGAACGGGGTGCGCCGCCGCCACGGCCGCGGGTGGCACCGCGATGCCGAACGAGAGCAATGTCGACGAGGGGAGGCGCAGCAGCGCCCTGGCCGCGCGGAGCGCGCTCAGCAACACGATCAGGAAGGCGACGCCCTCCGCCAGACCGGCGACGTTGAACACCCGGAACCCGAGCAGTCCCTGACGACCTAGCGCCACGTGAAGCAGCCAGGCCGCCAGCAGGGCTAGAGCCAGCGCGGTGAGGGTAC
>SKSV01000049.1 GCA_007122815.1 Trueperaceae bacterium
ACCATGTCGTTCGGCAGTACCAGCGACGAGGCGGAGTGCGCCGATGTGTTCGAGCGCTGCATCGAGCACGGCATCAACTTCTTCGACTGCGCCAACAGCTATTCCGGTGGGGAGGCCGAACGTATCCTCGGCCGTCTGATCCACGACCGCCGTGACGACCTTGTGATCACCACGAAGGTCGCCGCGAAGGTCGGTGACGGACCCAACGATCGTGGGCTCTCGCGAAGGCACATCGTCCGACAGGTTGAACTAAGCCTGGAGCGCTTGCAGACCGACCGCATCGACCTGTACTTCGTGCACCACTTCGACGAGCGGACCCCGATGCAGGAGACCCTCCAGGCGCTAGACGATCTCGTGAGCAGCGGCAAGGTGCTCTACCTAGGAGCGAGCAACTGGGCTGCGTGGCAACTCGCGACGGCCGCCGGCATCAGCGCGCGCGAGGGGCTCGCACGGTTCGAGTGCATCCAGCCCATGTACAGCCTCATAAAGCGACAGGCCGAGGTCGAGATTCTGCCCTGGGCCTTGGCGAGCGACGTTGGGGTCATCCCCTACAGCCCTCTGGGAGCCGGGATGCTCACTGGCAAGTACGCGCCGGGCCAACGTCCCCCGCAAGGACGCATCGTGGAGAACGCGATGTACGCCAGCCGCTATCGCGAAGAGGCCTATCTGAGCATTGCCGAGCGTTTCGCCGCGCATGCCCGAGAACGTGACGTGCACCCGGCCACGCTGGCGGTCGCCTGGGTCTTGGCTCACCCCGCCGTTACCGCCCCGATCATCGGCGCCCGCAGCGTGTCACAGCTCGAGGCTTCGCTCCAAGCCAGCGAACTCGAACTCGACCCAGAGTGGCGCGACGAGATCTCGGCGCTGTCGTACCAGCCCCCGCCCGCCACCGATCGCAGCGAAACCGTCACGAAGTCCTGAGTTGCCTGGAGGAGGTGATCACCGAACCCATCGACGACGCGGGCCCTAAACCGTGTTCGACCCCGCACCGCTAGCAAACCTCATGGAGGTGGCATGGACACCCAGATCCGAACCCGAGCTCCACTGACCGTCGCGCTCCTCGTTCTCGGGGCGCTCGTGCTGAGTCCCGCACTCGCCCAGGAGCCGATCTCCGGCGGCACCATCAGCGTCGCCGTCAGTTCGTGGCCCACCTCGCTCGACCCGCTGCTCAGCACTTCGGGCCACGACCGGCACGTGCAGTACAGCATCTACAACACGCTGACGGCGATCGACGAGAGGATGGACCTCGGTCCCGAGCTCGCGCGCGCGTGGGAGACGCCGGACGCACTGACCATCATCCTGCACCTACAGGAAGGGGTCAGCTTCCACGACGGCACGCCGTTCGATGCTGAAGCCGCGCGCTTCAACGTTGAGCGCATGCTGACGCACCCTAGCTCCGCCCGCGTCAACGAGCTTGCCGCCATCGACTCGGTCGAGGTGCTCGGCGAGCACACCCTACAGATCAACCTCTCGCGCCCCGAAGCCGGCCTGCTCCTCACCTTCGCGGATCGCCCCGGCATGATGGTGTCGCCCGCCTCCGTGGAGGGCGTCGCCGACGCGGACCTGCGCCGCCAGGCCGTCGGGACGGGCCCCTTCCGCTACGTCAGCTCCGTGGTCGACGATCACATCCGGCTCGAGCGCAACGCTGACTACTGGGAAGAAGGCTTGCCCTACCTCGACGCCGTCATCTACCGCATCGTGTTGGAGGACCCAACCAAGATCATCGGCCTCCGGACCGGCGACCTCGACATCATTGACACCGTCCCGGCGGGCGATGTCGGAACGGTTTCGAGAGATCCGCTGATCACCTACCACGAGATCCCCGGTACGGGAACCCGGATGATGGCCTTCGCGCTCAACCGCGAGCCCGAACTCCAGGACAAGCGGGTGCGCCAGGCCCTGTCCTTCGCCATCGATCGCGAGGCGATGATCCAGGCCCTCCAGTTCGGTCAGGCCGTCCCAGCACGCGGCCCCTTCGCGCCGACCCGAGGCGTCACCTACCACCCCGACCTGGACCGGTACACCTACGATCCGGAACGCGCCCGTGAACTCCTTGCCGAGGCCGGCTACCCCGATGGCTTCGCGATGACGATCGACGTGATCAACCGCACCGCCGACCGCTCTTGGTCGGAAGCCATCCAGGCGTTCTACGCCGACATCGGCGTGCGCGTCACGATCAACCCGGAGGAGCAGGTGTCGCTGAACCAGAAATGGCTCGGCACTACCGACTTCCCCTCCTACATCGGTTCCTGGGGCGCGGGCGCTATCAACCCGGACGCCGACCTAGTACGCGCCTTCTACTCCGAAGGCTGGTGGAACCACCCGAATTACGCCAACCCCGAGGTCGACGCGCTCATCGAGCAGATCCTCGAGACCTTCGACCAAGAGGAGCGCGGACGGCTCTACCGCGAGGTTCAGGAGCTCATCGTCGACGATGCGCCCCGGCTCTTCATGTTCCACGACAACCTGCGCTACGCGACACGGACCACGATCCACGGCTTCCTTCCGATGGCCGACTGGGCCTATCGGTTGAAGGAGGTCTGGACCGATTGATACAGGCAGAGGGGGGCGCCTGCCGTTCGTCGGCAGGCGCCCCCGACGCTAGCGAAGCCACACGTGGCTGCGCCGATCAGGGCTGGCGCCCTTGGAGGCACCGCTCTTGACCCACCTAGTTCGGCAGCTATTCACCATGTCGATCGTCCTCGTGATTGTCACGTTCCTCGCCTTCGCCCTCATGCATCTGGTCCCTGGCGATCCGGTTCTGGCGATGGTCGGCGAGGACGCGTCTCTCGAGAGGGTCGAGGCGATGCGCCGCGAACTCGGCTTCGACCGCCCGATGATCGTTCAGTACGCTATCTGGTTTGGAGGCGCCGTCCGGGGCGATGTCGGACGTTCGGTGCGAACCGGGCAACCGATCGGTGAGATGGTACTTGCCCGCGCCAAGCCCACGGTGCAAATGATCCTGATGGGCATGGTTTTCGCGGTGGCGCTAGGCCTACCGATCGGCATCCTCTCGGCCGCAAGGCGCAACTCGATCTGGGATGCGATGGGCACCACTTTGGCTATGGCGGGCCTCGCCATGCCCAACTTCTGGCTCGGCATCTTGCTCATGCTCCTCTTCTCCGTCTGGCTCGGTTGGCTGCCCGCGCTCGGGTATGTCGACCCATTCGTCGACCTCGGTGAGAGCCTCCGCAGGATGATCATGCCGTCGGTAGCGCTAGGCTTCAGCCTCGCGGCCGCGGTAATGCGGCAAACGCGTTCGTCGATGCTAGAGGTCCTAAACGAGGACTACATCCGTACCGCGCGCAGCCATGGTTTCAGTGAACGTCGTATCCTCTATCACCATGCGCTGAGGAACGCCATGATCCCGGTGGTCACCACGATCGGCATGAACGTCGGGCGTCTCTTCGGCGGCGCAGTGGTAACCGAATACGTCTTCGCCGTGCCCGGCGTCGGTCGCCTCGTGCTCGACTCCGTCTTTTCCCGCGATTACCCTGCCGTCCAAGGCGTCGTCATCCTGATGTCCGTCGGGGTGCTTGTGAGCTATCTGCTGGTCGACCTCGCGTACGCGTACCTCGACCCGAGGGTGCGGTTCTGATGGGAGCTACCCAGGCTGTCCCTCGCAAGAGACGTCCGAAGCCGGACCGCGGCCTCGCGCTCCTCGTGTACACCGTGTGGCGCGTGCTTCGCGTGCGTCTAGCGCTGGTGAGCGCCATCTGGATCCTGTTGGTGATCCTCGCCGCTGCGGTACCGGACCTGTTCGCCACTCACGACCCGCTCAGCCAGAACCTGATGAGCGCCTTGCGCGGACCTTCCGCAGAGCACTTCCTGGGCACCGATCACCTCGGCCGCGACGTTTGGAGC
>SKSV01000255.1 GCA_007122815.1 Trueperaceae bacterium
CCGCACCGAAGCCACGCACGAAGGCGACGACCATCTCCGGGAACATGCGCACGCCGAACGCCACGCTCTCGCCGAAGGCGGTGCCGAAACCGACGCCCGGGACGCTGATCGGTGAGAGCTGCACGCCCAGCAGCGGACGCTCTCCGTCAGCGAGGTCGGCTGGCGGCCAGGCGGTGCTCACGCTGCGTAGCTCGCCCTCCTCGCCGATGACCTCCAAAGCCAAGCCCTGGGCGCTCGCAAGCTCCTCGACCATCTGCGCAGGGTTCGGGTCCTGCAACTCGTTGACACGGAGAACGCGATCGCCCGGGCGCAAACCGAGCGCTTCCGCGCGCGAACCCTCGACCACGGCCACCACCTCGGCCCCCTCCACCTCGACCGGGGTCCCGGACACCACCTCGCGGAAGCCTGGGGCGAGCACCACGGCGCTCGCCAGCAGCAACGTCGCCAAGAGGTAGTTCGCTATGACGCCTGCGCTCAAGATCCAGGCCTTGGGCGCGAACGAGAGCCGCGCCATGCCCTCGGTCGCAGCTCGCAATGAGCCGTCCTCCCCGACGTCCGCCGACATCCCGGGAAGGTCGACGTAACCACCCAAGGGCAGCAGCGACAACCTCCACTCGGTACCGCGCCAGCGCCGCTTCAACAGCGTCGGCCCGATGCCCACGCTGAACGCCCTGACCGGCACGCCCACGGAGCGTGCAGCCAGGAAGTGCGCGAGCTCGTGCACCAGCACGGCGCTCATCAGGATCGCCAAGAACACAACTGCGGTCAGCACGTGATCATCCCTCGCTCACAGTATGCCCACACGCCCGGGCCGGGGGTAGCGCCCGAGGCGTCGCGAGCACCCGATTCGGTTCGCTCGACCGGCCGTCGGCGACCTCAAGACTGTAGCGCCTCCAGCGCCCTGACGACGTCGGTCTTCGCCAAGATGCCCACCACGCGCCCGTGACGATCGACGACCACCAGCCTCCCCAGGTCGCTGGCCGCCAGACGGCGCACGGCAGCCTCCATGTCGGAGCCCGCCTCGACCTCCTCCGCATCCCTGAGGAGCGAGCTCAGGGGAGCCTCGTCTTCTGCTGCCTCAGCGTCTGCGATCCGCGCCACCCCGACGAGCCGCTCCTCCGAATCGACGATCGGGTAACACGGGTGGCGCTTCCAGGCCTTGAGGGCCCGGAACCGCTCCATCGGCATGCTCAGCTCCACCGTGATGGGTTCTGGGCTCATGAACTCGCGCACCTTGCGGCCCTCGAAGGCCCTCCTCATCGTCTCGGCCTGCACCTCTGCACGTCCGGCGTTGTACACGAAGAACGCCACGGCCATCAACAAGAGGTTCAGGGAGAGGAAGCCGAAGACTCCGAGACCTATGGCGAGCACCTGCGAGACGCCGCCGGCCACCGCAGTGGCCCGTTGCCTTGGCAGCGCCAGCGCCAGCAGCGAGCGCAGCACTCTGCCACCGTCGAGCGGGAGCGCGGGCAGCAGGTTGAACAACGCCAGCGCGACGTTGGTGATGGCGAGGTACGCCACCACGAAGGTCGCTCCGCTACCCATCTCCACGTTGCCCAACACGGTTCCCAGCAATGCCCCGAGCGCGGCTGAGGTGATCGGCCCGACGATCGCGACGATCGCCTCGGCGCCACGCTGCCGTGGCATGTCCTCGAGTTGGGCGACACCACCCAGGAACCACAGCGTGATCCCGCGCGTCTGCACGCCGTAGAGGCGCGCCGTGAGGGCATGGCCGAGCTCGTGGATCAGCACGCTCATGAAGAGGCCGAGGGCTGCGGTGAGCCCGAGTAGGTAAGGGACCAGACCACGCGACAGGGCCTCGCCGTCGACCTGCAGACCGAGCGTGGCGAGCAACTCGGCGTACGCAGGCACTTGGCTGCCGATCAGCCAAGCGAACAGCGGAAGCACCAGCGCGAAGGAGGGGTCGAGGGAGAGCGGTATGCCGAGGAGCTTGACGGGAAGCCTCCAGCCCCGGCCAGTCACGGCGCCACCTCCAGGTCGGCGAGGGCGGCTTCGGCCAGGGCGCGGGCCTCGGCGTCTGCTTCGGGGAGCGCCTCCCACCCCGATGGTTCGGGCCAAGAGGAACCCAGCACTCTGGCGATCACGTCCGGGATGCGGTCGAAGCGCAGTGCGCCGCTCAGGAAGGCCGACACGGCCACCTCGTCCGCGGCGTTGAGGGCCAAAGGTGCGCTGCCGCCGCGCCTTCCCGCCTCGTAGGCCAGCTCGAGGCACGGGAAGCGCTGCGAGTCGGGTGGCTCGAACGTCCAGGTGCCTGCCAGCGGCATCGGCGGGAGTGGTACCGGCGGTCGAGCCGGAGCCTCCAACGCGTAGAGGATGGGGAGCCGCATGTCGTGAGGTCCCAACTGCGCCTTGACCGAGCCGTCGCGGAAGCGCGCCATGGCGTGCACCAGCGATTGTGGGTGCACGACGACTTCGATATGGTCCAGGGGTAACTCGAAGAGCGCCGCCGCCTCGATCACCTCCAGCCCCTTGTTGAAGAGCGTAGCGGAGTCGATGGTCACCTTCGGCCCCATGCGCCACGTCGGATGAGCCAGGGCCTGCTCCGGCGTGACGCTCGACAGGTCGCTCGGGCCCTCCCGGAAGGGCCCGCCTGACGCGGTCAGCACCAAGCTCGCGAGCCCCTCACGTGGTTCGCCGAGCAGCACCTGGTACAAGCCAGCGTGCTCGGAGTCGACGGGAGTCAGCCGGGCACCCGCCTTTCGTGCGGCTCGCCACACCAGCGCTCCAGCGCAGACCATCGCTTCCTTGGTCGCCAGCGCCACGTGCCGCCCCGCCTCCAGCGCGGCCCTCACCGGGGCCAAGCCCCGGAAGCCAGGGACAGCCGCGACCACGGTGTCGGCTTCGGATCGCGCCGCTTCCAGGAGTCCCTCCTGGCCGGACACCAGGCGCGTTCCGCTGGGTAGAGCGGCCCTCACGCGCTCGGCGACTGCAGGGTCGCAACTCACGAGTTCGGGACGCCAGCGCTGGGCTTGTTCGATCAGGAGCTCCGAGCGCCGGCCGGCCGCGAGGGCGGTCACCCGGTGCCCGGCCCACGAGGCGACGTCCAGGGTCTGGGTGCCGATGGAGCCAGTCGAGCCGAGCACGGCTATGCTTCGCTGCGCCGTGACCTCGGGCCAGGGTTGACCGAGCGGGTCCAGGTCGTGCCTGAGCATGCCGCATTGTGCCACGCTCCGGCGCCTCCGACGCTCCCGGGCGCTCTGGTAGCATTGGCGGCGAAGCGCGAAAGAGGAGGAGGCCCCGCATGCTGGTGCGAGAGTGGATGACCAGGGACCCTCAGACGGTGGCGGCGACCACACCGGTCATGGAGGCGATGCAACGCCTGCGCGACGGCGGCTTCCGGCGCTTGCCGGTGGTGCGCGACGGTCGCCTGGTCGGGATCGTCACCGACCGCGACCTCAAGGAAGCGACTCCGTCGAAGGCCACCACCTTGTCGATCTACGAGCTCAACTACCTGCTCAGCAAGCTCCTGGTCAAGGACGTGATGGTCGCGGCGGTGATCACGGTGAACCCCGACGACCCCATCGAGCGCGCGGCGCTCCTGATGGAGGAGCACCGTGTCTCCGGGCTCCCGGTGATCGATGCCGACGCCATCGTCGGGATACTCACCATCACCGACCTACTCAGGGCTTTCGTCTCCGCGCTCGGCCTCCGCGAAGGCGGCGTGCGCGTGAGCGTCGACCTGCCCGACGCACCAGGCTCGCTCGCTCGCGTCGCCGCTGCTGCGCCGCCGGCGAACATCATCGCCGCGGTCACCGCCGGCGTAGTGGAGGGTGAGCGCCGCAGGATGGTCTTGCGGGTGTCGGGTGAAGGCGCCTCGGGCTTCTCCGAACGCC
>SKSV01000330.1 GCA_007122815.1 Trueperaceae bacterium
CCGCGGCCGCGACAGAACGACCGTCGTCGCCGAGCCGCGCAAGAGGGCCAGGAAGTCCGCGCGGTCGCGCTCGGGGCGGCTTCGCTCGTGCAGAGCGCGGTGGCCGAGCACGTGAGCGGGGAGCAGCGGGTCCTCGGCCGCCCGCCGCGGCCAGCTTCGCGAGGCGAGGCCGATCAAGCGTACGTGCGGGCGCGGCGACGATGCCAGGTAGGCCGCCGGCGCCCATACCACGGCGGCCGAGGGGTCGACCCCGTCAGCTAGGCGCAGGCTCGCCAGCGACACGTCGACCGCGGCTGGTGGGCCCTCCTCGAGCGCGCGTCGCCACAACGCCAGGGCACGACCCGCCAGCCAGCGTTCACCGACGCTCTCAGCCTCAGCGGGGCCGGCGGCGACCGCTTCGACGAAGCTCGAGAGCAGCGCGACCGCTTCCTCGCCGCCGGGCCACTCCTCGCTGGGCGTGCGATCGATGGCGCGGCGCCAGCGGGGGACGTCGTTGAGGGCGGCGTCGACCGGGAGTTGCGTCGCCCAGTCCGCAGGCAGCGCGGCCAGGGGCGTGGAGGGCAGGTTCCGGAGCGCGGAGACCGCTCGTCTGACGCGGGTCTGGTCGAGTCCGCGCACGAGCAGGTCAGCCAGGGCGGCGGCCTTCTGGCCGTCGCCGGTGGCCACCGCCCGCAGGCCGTGCGCGGCGTGCACCGGCAGCTGCGTCTCCTCCACGAGCGCGTGGAGTGCGTGGTCGTGCGCCTCGACCGAGGCGGCGGTGAGCGCCACGTCGGCTGGAGCGCGCCCCTCGGCGAGCAGCCGGCGAACCCAGCGCAGCGCCTCGACGACCTCGTGTGTCGGGTCGGCGCAGGTGACGTGCGAGACCTGCGGCGAAGTGGCTTCGGCTGCTCGCCACCGGGCCGTATCGGGCAGCCACGCGGGTCGCTCCGTGCCCGGCAGGCCGGCCCAGCTGACTACCACCCGTCGGGCGAGCCCGGCGATCAGCGGCCGGTAGACCGGAGCGACGTCGCTAAGATGCTCCAGCCTCACGTCTCCGACGGCCGCAGGGGCGTGTTCGACCCGCTCCGCGGCACAAGAGACGAGCGCGCCCGGCGGGAGCGCGTCCGGAGGGAGTCGCGTGAGGACGTGCGCTTCCAGCGCTCTCAGCTCCCCCCAGCGGGGGTGTGCGCCCGGGGCCTCCGACTCCTCACGCAGGTCGATCGCAGCAGACCAGGTGTCCCTGAGGGTCCGCGCCGCGGCGCGCGGGAAGCCCGGCAGCGCGGCGATCGCGGCCAGGCTGCCGAGATCGTGCGTGGGCACGTCGCGGAGGGCGCGTTGGAGGTCCGCTGTCGTGACGCATCGCAACAGGCCACCCGCCAGGCGTGCGGCGAGGCCAGGGAGTGTGACGATGCGTGCGCCCAGCACCCCCTGATGCGCGTGCTCGGCGCGCAGGCGCCGCGCCGCTAGGGCGTCTGGGACGACGATGGTCTTGCGGTCTGGCATGCGAGCTCCCCGTGTTGGCGGCCGAACATGTGCTTGAGTCGTGGAAAGACGGTACCACGCTCGGGCCGCCGCTTCATCGCTCGGCAGCCAGCTTCATCGCTCTGTGGCGAGCTTCATCACCCGGTGGCGAGCTCCACCAGACCGTCCGCCAGACGCTCCAGGTCGGCCCTCAGGGCGAGCTGCTGCAACCACCTCCTGGGGATGGCTTCGAGCCCGTAGTGCGCGCCCGCCAGCTGGCCGGTGATCGCGGCGGTGGTGTCGGCGTCGTCCCCGAGGTTGGCTGCGGCGAGCACGGCGGAGCGGTAATCGGCGGTGCTGGCGAAGGCCCAGAGCGCGGCCTCGAGCGAGGCGACCACGTAGCCGCTCCCGCGTATCTCGGGCGGTCGCTTGCGCAGGTACGAACCCGCGGCGACCTCGTCGATCTCTCTTGCCAGCGGCTCTTCGTCCCAGATCCCGGGTTCGGGGGCGTAACGCGGGGAGGTCAGCTCGTGCTTGGTCGCGCCGCGCACGGCGCCGACCAGGAGGGCGCCGAGGTACCGACATGCGTCGACGCAATCGCGCAACGCGTGGGTAGTGCGCGAGCTGTCGCCGCTCAGGCGGACGGCCTTGCGCGGATCGCTAGCGAACGCGACGGGTACGGGCGAGAGCCGCATTATCGAGCCGTTCCCGGCGCGGTGCGGGTCGTCGTCGCGCGACACGGGATCGCCCGTCTGCTCGAACTCGCACAGGGCGCTCTGGGTGGTGGTGCCGATGTCGAAGCATCGACCGATCGAGCTCCAGTGCCCCTCGCGGTACCAGCCAAGGTAGCGACGTAGCTGGTCGGTCAGGTCGAAGCGGCCGGTCTCGACGAGGCTCTCGGCGAGGCAGGCGGCCATGGAGGTGTCGTCGGTCCAGGCGCCGGGAGGCAGGCCGAAGGGTCCGCCCCCGACCATGTCCGTCAACGGCTCGAAGCTGCCCGGCGGTTCGAACTCCAGCGTGGTCCCCAGCGCGTCGCCCACGGCTAAGCCGAGGAACGCTCCGCGCACGCGGTCCGGGTCGGCCGGCCCGAGCACGGTAGCGTCGTCGGCTTCGGGCGGGCGTGTCATCGGCGCGGTGGAACGAGGTCGTATCTGCCGCCCGTTATGGACGGAGAACTATCGCGTAGGCCTAGGGTACCGCTACGGGCCGCTTGGGCGCGCCGTGAACCTGGAGGGCTCATCACGGCAGCCGCGTATCCCAGGCGAGATCCCGGATCTCACCGACCTCGACAGCCGAACGGTAGTCAGGGTGACTCGGGTTGATCAGGTAGGTCATGTAGAGCGGGTCGTAGCGCATGTCGGGCGGGACGATCACGCTGGGAACGGCAAGCACGGGCGTCTGATGTGAGTCGATCCACTCATTGCCGGCAGCTTGGCTGTTGCGGGTCTCGGGGCGAGCGTTCCAGCCGCTCGGAAGGTCGTGGGCTTCGAGCGTGGCGACTGCATCGACCGGGAACCGCACCTCGTGATACACGTGCGCGGTGCGTCGGAAGGTCTCGGTGTCGTCGATGTGGACGAGTAGTTCGAGCATGGCGAGGCTGAGGTTGCCGCTGGCGTACACCACTCGGTGTCCGCGGCTGTTCCAGCGTCCGCCTGCGCGGTATGCTTCCGGGCCGCTCATCGTGGAGTCGCGGTGCTTGGACTTGCTGATCCGGTAGGTCGTGAGTCGGCTCAGCTGATGACCCCGTGCTCCATGCGATGGAGCAGGTCGATGACGTAATCGCTACCCTCGGGGGAGCGCGCGAACTCGAGCGGCGCTGCTCCGCCGAGCCCGGTCTTCGGTTGCGTCAGCCATCGGCGTGCGGCGCCCCTGTCACCCTCGAAGTACGACTCGGCGGCCTCGGTCGCCTTGGCTATCCTGTAGATGCGGCTCGACGCCTCCGGCGTCAGTGGTCTTCGGTCGCGCTTGCGCGCGTGAAAGGTGCTCTCTGGGATGTTCGCCACCGACAGGATCTGCTTGTCAGGCAACCCGAGTTCGCGCGCTAGGCGCTGCACGGTACTGGCAGAGAACCCCTTGCTGATGCGTGTCGCTAGGGTGAACGCGTCGCCGACGCCCTTCAGGCCTAGGGCGCGGACGCCGAGTACTGGACCTGGAGAGCGAGAGGGTACGAACGTTCTACCGTTCACGAGCTACCTCCATCACTAGAGTAACGATACTCTGTACATGGAGCCCAGACAACCGGCTTCGTGCAACGGCGCGTGGTGTACGCTGCGCCCTCCGAATCGCCGCTGTTGCACGCGTTATTCTGGACGCAGAATCTCCCCGAGGAGGTCGGCCGCGTGGACGACGTGATGGAGGGCATCGCAACTGAGGGCAGCGGGTTCGACGACTCGCTCGTCGGGTACACCGTC
>SKSV01000393.1 GCA_007122815.1 Trueperaceae bacterium
ACCGCTGCTGGGCAACGCGCTCGCCCTGTTGGGGGCGATCTCGGGCGCGGGCTACCTCCTACTCGGTCGCAGTGCTCAGCGCCACGGCCTCTCGCTGCAGGCTTACGTCGGCGTCGCGTACGCGGTGGCGGCCATAGTCTTGGCCCCACTGCCCCTCCTGCTGGGTTACGCCTACCTCGACTACCCCACCTCGTCCTACTTCTGGGTCGTGCTGCTAGCCCTCGTGCCACAGCTCGTGGGGCACACCGGCATCAACTACGCGCTGAAGCACCTCGATCCCACCAAGGTCGCCACGGCCACGCTGCTCGAGCCGGTGGGAGCGGGTCTGGCGGCTTGGTGGCTCTTCGTGGAGACTCCCGGAACCCTCACTCTGGTAGGCGCCGCGCTGGTGCTCGCGGGTGTGCTCCTGAGCCTCAGGGCACGCACCCTCGTGACGCATCCGGACCCGTCAGGGACGTGACCGCGAGGTCGTGCCATGACGTGCAAAGGACCTCTCGATCTGCTACAATGGCGGGCGTGATCGAGTTGAGCGTGGTCCCCTTGACACCCCGCTCGACCCACCCCATTCCCCTGCACCACCCACTGACGTGACCGGCTCCGCAGCAGCAGTTCGCGGGGTCTGGTGCGTCGGTCGAAGGGAGCCGCCACGTTGAAAGACTCGCCCAAGACGTTCAAGAACGGTGACCAGGTCGTCCTGCCCCCCTACGGGGTCGGTATCGTGTCCGGGACGACCGTCAAGTCGGTCGCCGGCAACGACCACAACTACTACCAGGTCGACTTCCCGAACGGCACCTCGCGCGCGTTCGTGCCCGTGCACGCGCCGCAGGAGGCCGGACTGCGCCCCGCGCTGACGAACGACGAGGTGCAGGCTGTGCTGGAGCGACTGCAGCACGGCCGCATCACCCTCCCCAAGCAGTGGGCGGCGCGCCATCGCAAGGTGACGGACATCCTCACGAGCGGCGACCCCTACCAGATCGCCACGCTCGCCTCCGAGCTCCGCCGTTGGGACCTCGAGCGCGGCTTGCCCGACCTCGACCGGCAGGCCTACCGACGCGCCTTGAGGTTGCTCGCCGGAGAGGTGAGCGCGGTCCTGGGCATCAGTCAGGCCGAAGCCCGCGCGATGATCGACGCGGGTGACGACGACGAACTGAACTGAGCCTGCCTCAGCGCACCACGGCTTCGTCGCCTAACACGCGCAACGCGATCGCGTAGGCGGCGAAGTCGTCTATGGGGCGCGGCGGCACGCGTAGTCCCACGGGAACCAGCCGCGCGACCCCGCGCGGAGGGTAACGACGCCAGTAGAGCAGCCGCGCCGTCTCACTCGTATCGGTCTCGTCCACGAGTTCCGGTGCCAGACCGAGCCCGCGTAGCGCTGCGCCCAGCGCCCGACTACCGGTGCCGTCACCGAGCAGCACACGCGCGCGGGGCGGCACTGCCACGCGTGCGAGCTCTTGGGCCGTGATCACGACGCTGTGGAGCAGGCTCCCGCCGTCGCTGACCCAAGCCACCCCCACGTGTCTACCCGGGTCGAACGCCACGAGAGCCGCACCGGAGACGTCCTCCACCGGCGGTAACGCGCTGCCGGGCTCACCAACGCTCGCCATCACGCGGCGAGGCTAGCACGCTCGGCGCGCCCTGCATGGCACCGCGGGCCACCCTGATCGGGTGGCCCGCGGTCTTCTCGCCACGTCGTTCGGTTGCTCCCTGAGGAGCCCCCCTTCGGGGGCACTCAGGCGTCGGCTTGAGCTCCGGGCTGCTGCGCGGCACTCGGCCTCACGGCGCTCTGCTTCGCGGCGGCCTCGCGCTGCTTGGCCAACGAGCGCTCGTCGGCGACGCGAGTGTGGCGGATGGCTTCGAGCCCCGTGCCCGCCGGTATGAGCCGCCCGAGGATGACGTTCTCCTTCAGTCCGACCATGTCGTCGACCTTGCCCGAGACCGCAGCTTCGGTCAAGACGTGAGTGGTGTGCTGGAAGCTTGCGGCGGAGAGCCACGACTTCGTGGAGAGGCTGGCCTTGGTGATCCCCAACAGCAGGGGCTTCCACGTCGCGGGGGACTTGCCCTCGTCGAGCAGGCGCGCGTTGGTCTCCTCGACGTCGAAACGCTCGGCGGTCTGGCCCTCGAGGTAGACGCTGTCGCCGGGATCTAGGACCTCCACGTACTTGAGCATCTGCCGCACGATCACCTCGATGTGCTTGTCGTGGACGCTGACGCCCTGACCGCGGTAGACGCGCTGGATCTCATCCACGAGGTAGTTCTGCACGGCGGCAGGGCCGCGCGTCTCGAGGAGGTCGTGGGGGTTGATGGCACCGCGCGTGAGCTGCTGGCCGGCCTCGACCTGGTCGCCATCCCTTACGAGCAAGCGGATGATCTTGTCGATCCGGTAGGCCTTGCTGAACTCGCCGTCCTCGGAAGTCACGGTGACGCGGAAGCGGTCGTCCTCCTCGACGATGCTCACGACGCCGTCGAGGTCGGCCACCACGGCCTTCACCTTGGGCTTGCGGGCCTCGACGAGCTCGATCACGCGCGGCAGGCCCTGGGTGATGTCCCCGCCTGTAGCGATACCGCCCGTGTGGAACGTGCGCATGGTGAGCTGCGTGCCCGGCTCGCCGATGGACTCCGCCGCGATCACGCCGACAGCCTCACCCAGGCTCACGGGGGTCATGGTGCTCATGTCGAGCCCGTAGCAGGCGCGGCAGACGCCGGCGCGCGTCTGACAAGTGAGCGGGCTGCGCACGGCGATGCTGCGCAGGTCGGCGTCGACCTCGCCGGCCTGCAAGCGCCGGTAGATCGCGTTGACGTCCTCTCTCATCAGTGCGCTGTCGGCCTCGAAGCTCAGGTCGCCGACCTCGGTGTCCAGCGCGACGCGGCGCCCGTAGAGGCTCATCTCGATCTGGCTGCGCGCCCTCAAGCGGCCCTCGGCGGTGTACAGGTCGGCCTCGACGAACTCGGCGCTGCCGCAGTCGTCCTCGCGCACCACCAGCTCGTGTGCGACGTCGACCAGCTTGCGCGTCAGGTAGCCGGAGTCGGCGGTGCGGAGCGCGGTATCGGCGCCACCCTTGCGTGCACCGTGCGTCGAGATGAAGTACTCGAGCACGTCGAGGCCTTCACGGAAGTTGGAGCGGATCGGAAGCTCGATGGTGTCGCCCGACGGCTTCGCCATCAGGCCGCGCATGCCTGCGAGCTGCCTGATCTGCTGGGGGTTGCCGCGCGCGCCGGACTGCGCCATCACGAAGAGCGGGTTGAAGGGCATGTTCTCTTCGAAGTGGTCGAACACGGCCTGCTTGACCTGCTCGGTCGTGTCGTTCCAGAGCCTCACCACCTGCTGGAAGCGCTCCTGCTCGGTGACGAAGCCCATCTCGAAGTACTCCTGGATCATGCTCAGCTTCGATTCCGCCTGCTCGAGCAGCTCCTTTTTGGCGGGTGGGATGGCCACGTCGTCGATGCCGATGGTTATGCCCGAGGTCGTGGAGAGGGCGAAACCGGCGTTCTTGAGGCCGTCGAGCAGCTTCGCCGTCTTCTCCACCCCGAGGAGCTTGAAGCTCTCCACCACGAGGTCTCGCAAGGCGCTGTTCTCGTAGGCGGTGTCGTAGCGGATCATGGAGCTGGGGACCTCGGCGCCGTCCTCGGAGAGCGTCTCCTTCACGAGGCGCGCGAAGAAGCAGCGTCCCGGGCTGGTCTCCACCGGGCGGCCGTCGATCCTGACCACCACGACGTCCTGCATGTCGATCTCACCTCGCTCGACGGCGAGGAGGGCTTCGTCCACGTTGGCGAAGCGGTAACGCAGTCGCCCGATCGAGGTCTCTTTGCCCGCCACGGTGATGGCGGCATTAAGCGACACTTCGCCGGCGCGGAAAGCCTCCATGGCCTGCTCGACCGAGTCGAAGGCGAGGCCCTTGCCGAAGCGCCCGGTGTGCACCTGGGTGAGCACGAAGAGCCCGAGGATGATGTCGCGGTCGGCTTTCACGTTCGGTGCCCCGTGCGCGGGCGAGAGCAGGTTGTGCGAGGCGAGCATCTGCAACCTCGCCTCGGATTGCGCGTAGACCGAGAGCGGCACGTGGATGGCCATCTGGTCGCCGTCGAAGTCGGCGTTGAACGCGGCACAGACGAGCGGGTGGAGCTGGATCGCCTGGCCCTCGATCAACACCGGCTCGAAGGCTTGGATCCCCAGGCGGTGCAGGGTCGGGGCACGGTTGAGCAGCACCACGCGGTCCTGGATGACCTCCTCGAGGGCGTCCCAGATCTCGTCGCGGGTGTCGCGGTAGCGCTCCAACAGCTTGCGGGCGCTCTTGATGTTGCTGACGATCCCGCGCTCCTCGAGCTTCTTGTAGAGGAACGGCTTGAAGAGCTCCAGCGCCATGCGCTTCGGCACCCCGCACTGGTGAAGCTGGAGCTGCGGGCCGACCACGATTACCGAGCGGCCCGAGTAGTCGACGCGCTTACCGAGGAGGTTCTGGCGGAAGCGACCTTGCTTGCCGCCGAGCAGGTCGGTAAGCGACCTGAGCGGCCGGTCGCTGCCCGGGTGCACCACCGCGCTGCCGCGGCGCCCGTTGTCGATCAGGGCGTCGACTGCCTCCTGGAGCATGCGCTTCTCGTTGCGCACGATCATGTCGGGGGCACCCTGCTGCATGAGCTTCTTCAGGCGGTTGTTGCGGTTGATCAGACGCCGGTAGAGGTCGTTCAGGTCGGAGGTCGCGAAGCGGCCGCCTTCGACTTGCACCATCGGCCGCAGGTCGGGCGGCATGATCGGCACCGCCTCGAGGACCATCCAGGCCGGCGAGTTCCCGCTGTGGATGAAGGAGCGCACGATCTCGAGGCGCTTGCGCGCCTTGGCGCGCTTGTGCCTGCTAGGCGAGTTCATCTCCTCGACCAGCTCCGCCTCGAGCTGCTTGAGGTCGATCGAGGCCAGCAGCTCCTGTACGGCTTCCGCGCCCATCTTCGCCACGAAGTCGTAGGACTCGATCACGCGCACCTGGTTGCGCACGAGGTCGATCTCTATGCGACCCGAGATGTCGCTCTTGACGCGGCCTTCGTCAGCGAGCTCGTCACCGGGACGAACGCGGTCGCCGTTGACCACGATCGGCTCGTCCTCGTACGGGTAGACGCGCGCGCGGGAGACGATTATCGAGGCGGGCTCGGAGAGCCCGACCGTGGCCTCGGCAGCGGCGATGATCTCCTGCGCCGCGTCGATCGCGCCGACGACCTTGGTGCCAGCCGGCACCTCCGCGCCGTCTCCAACCATCACGTGCATGGTGGGGTTGATGTCGTGCACCTCTCGGCGCGCCCAGCGCACCTCGAGGGTCATCGTCACCTGCTTGTCCTTGGTGTTGCTCGCGCGCAGGCTGGCGGTCGCCTCGCTCGGCAGGCGAAGCTGGCTGCCGGCCTTGCCCTTGGCGATCAGGTCGCCGGCCTCCACGAACTCACCGGAGCCGACCTCGACGCTCACGCCCGCAGGTATGAGGTAGGCGAGGCGCACGTGCTCGTCATCCACGTCTCGCACCAGGAGCACGCCGCCGTCCTCGCCGATGGGCAGGAGCTCGACGACGCCCTCCTCTTCGCTGCGCACCTCCAACGCGCTCTCCAGCTCGGCGATCGGTTGACCGCCGGCGTACTTCTCCTCCTCGATCCAGGCGGCCTTCGGCACGATCATGCGAGCGTCGCGCAGCTCCCGGTAGTCGAGCGTGATGCGCCTGGGGAAGCGGTACTGGGCGATGCCGGCGAGCTTGGACTTGACGCCCTTGGCCAACTGCTGGCCCTGCTCGACGAGCTCGCCGTCGCGCACGACCGCGTCCTCGCCGATGGCCACGCTGTAGGTCTCCTGCTGTCCGTAGCGCAGCCGACGGTACTCATCGTCAGTCAGCAGGTCACCGCGCTTGAGCGGCTTGCCATCGAGCTTGGCGTCCTGCGGGTCGGTCACTATGAAACGCGCGAAGTAGAGCACCTGCTCCAGGTGCGAGGTGGAGAGGTTCAGCAGCGCGCCGATCTTGCTGGGGACGTCCTTGACGTACCAGATGTGGGCGCAGGGGGTCGCCAGCTCGACGTGCCCCATGCGGTAGCGGCGGACGGTGGACTTGGTCACCTCTACCCCGCAACGCTCGCACACCTTGCTCGCGAAGCGCTGCCCCCGGTACTTGCCGCAGGCACACTCCCAGTCCTTCTCTGGTCCGAACACGCGCTCGTCGAAGAGGCCGTCACGTTCGGGCTTGAGGGTGCGGTAGTTGATCGTCTCGGGCTTGGTGATCTCGCCGTAGCTCCAGTTACGGATGCGTTCGGAAGAGGCGATCTGGATCTGGACGCGGTCGAACTCGCGGTACTGGTTCACCTGGTGATCAGCTCCTTACCAGCGCCGGCCGGTCTCGTCGAAGATGTCGACCGGCCTGTCGCCGTCGCCCAGGACGCGCACGTCGAGGCCGAGCGAGTGCAGCTCCTTGACGAGGACCTTGAAGGACTCCGGGATGGTCGGTTCGAGCACGTCGTCTCCCTTGACGATAGCTTCGTAAGCGGCGTTGCGTCCGTCGATGTCGTCGGACTTGATGGTGAGCATCTCCTGCAGCGTGTAGGCCGCGCCGTGCGCCTGGAGGGCCCAGCACTCCATCTCGCCCAGGCGCTGGCCGCCGAACTGGGCCTTGCCTCCCAACGGTTGCTGGGTGATGAGCGAGTAGGGCCCCGTGGAACGCGCGTGCATCTTGTCCTCGACCATGTGGTAGAGCTTCATCACGTACATGATCCCGACCACGATCGGAGCGTCGATCGCCTCGCCCGAGCGGCCGTCGTACAGGACCGCCTTACCGCCCCGAGCGAGCGCCACTAGCGCCTCGTCAGGATCGAGTCCGGAGTCGATCACGCCGAGCTTGTCCGCACGCTGCACCACCTGCCGCTCTCGGCGATCGATGCCGAAGCCGGCTTCCCGATTGGCGGCGACGTCGCGCCTCGCCGCCACATCGAGCAGGTCCTTGATCTCTCCTTCGCGGGCGCCGTCGAACACCGGCGTCACGTACGAGACGTTGTGCTTGTACGCCGCCAACCCCAGATGCGTCTCCAGCACCTGCCCAAGGTTCATGCGCGAGGGCACGCCGAGGGGGTTGAAGACCAGGTCGACCGGCGTTCCGTCCTCGAGGTAGGGCATGTCCTCGGGGGGCAGGATCTTCGCGACCACGCCCTTGTTCCCGTGGCGGTTGGCGAGCTTGTCGCCTTCGATCAAGCGGCGCTTCTGCGCCACGTAGACCCGGACCATCTCCTGCACCCCGGGCTTGAGCTCGACGCCGGCATCCCCGCGCCGGAAGCGGACCGTGCGCAACACGATGCCGCCGTCGCCAGGGGGAACGCGCAGCGAGGTGTCCTTGACCTCTCGCGCCTTCTCGCCGAAGATCGAACGCAGCAGACGTTCCTCGGGGGTGGGGTCCTTCTCGCCCTTGAAGCTCGTGTGGCCCACCAGGATGTCACCCTGCTTGACCTCCGCGCCGATGCGCACCACGCCGTCCTCGTCGAGGTCACGCAACGCCGCTTCGGAGAGGCCTGGGATGTCGCGGGTGATCTTCTCGGGACCGAGCTTGGTGTCGCGCGCCTCCTTCTCGAACTTCTCGATGTGTACGGAGGTGTAGGCGTCGTCACGCACCAGTCGCTCCGAGAGCACGATGGCGTCCTCGAAGTTGTAGCCGTCGAAGGGCATCACCGCGATGAGGATGTTGCGCCCCAGGGCGAGCCGGCCGACGTCCGAGGCTGGCCCGTCGGCCAACACCTGACCCGTCTCGACGCGCTGCCCGACGGTGACGACGGGCCGCTGGTCGAGGTTCGTGTTCTGGTTCGAGCGCTGGAAGCGGGTCAGCTCGTACACCCGCTCCACCTGCTTGTCGCTCTCGATCACGACCTTGGCAGCGTCGACGAAGGTGACGCTCCCCCCCTCGAGGGCGAGCACGGCAGTGCCGGAGTCGCGTGCCACGCGCTCCTCGACGCCGGTGCCCACGAACGGTGCCTCGCTGCGGATCAGCGGAACGGCTTGGGACTGCATGTTAGAGCCCATCAACGCGCGGTTGGCGTCGTCGTGCTCCAGGAAGGGGATCAGCGAGGTCGGAATCGAGATGATCTGCTTCGGCGAGACGTCCATGAAGTCGACCTCGCCCGGATCGGCGAAGACCGGGTCACCGAGCTTGCGCGCCACGATCCTATCGGTGCCGAAGCGGCCGTCCTCCGCGAGGGGCGTGTTGGCCTGCGCGATGATGTAGCGGTCCTCATCGTGCGCCGACATGTACACGACCTCGGGCGTGACCACACCGTTCTTCACGCGCCGGTAGGGGGCCTCGATGAAGCCGAGGTCGTTGACCCGCGAGAAGCTGGCGAGCGAGGTGATCAGGCCGATGTTCGCCCCCTCGGGCGTCTCGATCGGGCAGATGCGGCCGTAGTGGGTGCGGTGGACGTCGCGCACGTCGAAGCCGGCGCGCTCGCGCGTCAGGCCGCCGGGGCCGAGCGCGGAGATGCGGCGCTTGTGCCGGAGCTCCGAGAGCGGGTTCACCTGATCCTTGAACTGGGAGAGCTGGCTGCGGCCGAAGAACTCGCGCAGGGCCGCCACTATCGGGCGGTTGTTCACGAGCTTCTGAGGGGTAGCAGCGTCGGGGTTACCCAACAGCATGCGCTCGCGCACTCCTCGCGCCATGCGGCCGAGCCCGACTCTGATCTGGTCCGCGACAAGCTCTCCGACGGTGCGGATGCGGCGGTTGCCGAGGTGATCGATGTCGTCCTCGCCGTGGCCTTCGGCCCCTGCCTGCAGCTTGACGAGGTACTGGAGCGTGGGGATCAGCCCGTAGTCGACGAAGGCGCCGTTCTCGTAGCCGAGCAGCGTCTTCTGCTCGAAGTCCAGACCGAGCTTGGCGTTCAGCTTGTAGCGCCCGGCGTCGCCGAGGTCGTAGCGGCGCGGGTCGGCCAGGAGGCTATGCAGGTAGCTGGTGGCCTTGTCGACCTTGGGCGGGTCGCCCGGACGCAGCACAGTGAACAGGCGCAGCAAGGCCTCGTCGCCGGTGATCCCGCTCGCCTCCTCGGCCTCGAAGGTCGGTTCTACGATCGTCTCGAAGCCCGCGAAGAGTGCGCGGATCGCTTCGTCGTCGTACCCGAGGACGCGCAGCAGGAGGGTGAAGGGGAACTTGCGCTTGTTGACCTTCATCCACAGCACGTCGCTGTTGTCGGACTCGATCTCGATCCACGGTCCCCGCTTGGGCATGGGGATGATGCTCGCGGTCAAGCGCCGGCTCGACCCCTGCTGCACGCCGGTGAAGTACACTCCCGGCGAGCGGTGGATCTGCGAGACGATCACGCGATCCGCACCGTTGATCACGAAGGAGCCGTCCTCGGTCATCAGCGGCAAGTCGCCGAGGAAGACCTGGTCCTCCTTGATGAGCCCGGTGTCCTTGTGTACCAACTGCAGCTTCGCGAAGAGGCTCGCCTGGTAAGAGAGGTCCTTCTCGCGGCACTCGTCGGGGTCGAACTCAGGCTCCTGTAGGGTGTACTCGAGGAAGTCGAGGACCAGACCCGTCTGGCGCCCACGCTCGGTCTCGTCGATCGGGAAGATCTCCCGGAACGCCGCCTGCAGACCGGTGTCCGCTCGCAACGGCGCGGCTTTGTCCCCCTGCAGGAAAGCGTCGTACGATGAGATCTGGATGTTCGTGAGGTTGGGCAGGTCGATGACTTCGGTGATGCTGCCGAATCTATGGATCTCGCGCATCTTCACCCCTTCGGATTCGCTGCGGCGTGCGGTCTGGCCGGTCGCAGTCGTGCCGTACCGGCGGCGAGCAGTACGTGGGGCCCACGGAGTCGTTCTCCGGAGGCCAGGGATCAGATAACGTTCTCGACATAGGCGAGGGTGGGCCGGACGCCGCCCTGTGCCGCGCCCGCGTGGACACGTACCCAGGACGGCGCCGGTGCTGCCTGCTCACGCTGATCTCGCTGTCGCGATCGGTCAGGGTTGCCTCCCACCCGTGCATCCGGTGCGTGCTGATGGTCTACTTGACCTCGACGACGGCGCCCGCGGCCTCGAGCTTGGTCTTGACCTCTTCGGCCTCCTCCTTGGAGACGTCCTCCTTGACGACCCCTCCGCTCTCGACCAGGTCCTTGGCCTCCTTGAGGCCCAGGCTGGTGAGGGCGCGCACTTCCTTGATCACCTGGAGCTTCTTGTCGCCGGCGGACTTGATGGCGACCGTGAACTCGGTCTGCTCCTCGGCGACCGCCTCGGGCTCCGCCGCTCCGCCGGCGGCCATCATCATGCCAGCGGGCATCGCCGCGGCAGCCTCGACGCCCCACTTCTCCTTCAGGGAGTCGACCAGGTCCACCAGCTCCAGGACCGTCAGGCCCGAGAGCTGTTCCACCATCGCGTCTTTGTCGAACGCCACGTCATTCCTCCTTCAGCTTGTCTGCGTAGTTGTTGAACACGGTTACCAGGTTCTGCGGGGGAGCCCCGAGCACTCCGACGAGCTGCGAGAGCGGCGCCTGTAGCACGCCGACCAGCTGACTGAGCAGCACCTCGCGAGTCGGGAGCTTGGCGATCCTCGCCAGCGCCTCGGGCCCTACCACGCTGCCCTGCAAGAACGCACCCTTGGACAGCGGCAGGTCCTTGGCGTGGGCCTTCGCGTGATCGCTGAGCGCCTTGGCTGGCGCGACCGGGTCTTCGTCGACGAGCACTAGCGCCGTCGGTCCGGTCAAGGTCTCCTCGAACCCCTCGACGCCCTGCTCCTTGAGCACGACGTCGATGAGGGTGTTCTTGGCGACCAGCAAACGTCCACCCGCCGCGCGCACCTGGGCGCGCAACTTGTGGAGGTCCCCTGCGGAAAGCCCCTGGTAGTCGACCAAGAAGAACGTCCGCGCTCCCGCGAGCAACTCGCGTAGCTGAGCGACCGACGCTTCGTTCCTGGGGTTGGCCATGGGTGCCTCTTCCGTTCTCTAGTGACGATGCCAGAGTCAGCGCCTGAGGGCGCTGGCTCGAACGTTGGCCGCGAAGCGTAGGTCGTGCCCGGCGACCCGGTTGGGCCGGCGGAACCGACGCGCCTCGGCAGGATCTTTAAGCCTGGCAGGCCCCTGCTGTCTCCGACGCCAGAGGTGAGTAGCCTCCGCTACGCACCGGGATGCCGTGCTCAAAGCGTCACTCGCACGCTCGGCCCCATGGTCGAGCTGAGGTGGACGGTACGGACGTAGGTGCCTTTCGCCGCCTCGGGCTTGGCGGCCTCGACAGCTTGGCGCAGGGCCGAGAGGTTCTCGCTCAACGCCTCGGGCGTGAAGCTCGCCTTGCCGATCGGCGCGTGGACCACACCCGTCTTGTCCGAACGGAACTCGATCTGGCCCGCCTTCAGCGCCCCCACGATCGAGGCGATGTCGACGCCGACGGTGCCGGACTTCGGGTTCGGCAGCAGGCCCCGCGGGCCCAACACTCGCCCGAGCTTGGAGCCCACGGCAGCCATCATGTCTGGGGTGGCCACGACGGCGTCGAACTCGAACCAGCCACCGGCTACCTTGTCGATCAGCTCCTGCGCACCGACGTGGTCGGCTCCAGCGGCTTCCGCCTCGGCGGCCTTCTCGCCTTGGGTGAAAGCAAGTACGCGCACGGTGCGCCCGGTCCCGTGAGGCAAGGCGACCGTGCCGCGGACGTTCTGATCGGACTTCTTCGGGTCGATCCCCAGACGGAAGTGGGCCTCGATGGTCTCGTCGAACTTGGCGGTCGCCAACTGCCGAACCAAGCTGGCGGCGTCGCCGACCGGGTAGAGCTTCTGGCGCTCGACCTGACCAGCCAGACCGCGGTATCGCTTACCGTACTTAGGCATCTCGAGGCACCCCCTCCACCGTCACGCCCATCGAGCGGGCGGTGCCGGCGATGATGTACGCCGCCGCGACTTCGTCGTTCGCGTTCAGGTCGCTCATCTTCGCCTTACCGAGCTCGATGCACTGCTCCCAGCGGAGGACGCCCACCTTCTCCTTGTGTGGAACGCCCGACCCCTTCTCGATGCCGGCCGCCTGCTTGATCAAGTACGAGGCAGGGGGCGTCTTCGTGATGAAGGTGAAGGAGCGGTCCGCGAAGATGGTGATCTCCACCGGCACTACGGCCCCTCCCTGCGAGGCCGTAGCAGCGTTGTACTCCTTCACGAACTGCATGATGTTCGCGCCGTGCTGGCCCAGCGCTGGACCCACCGGCGGCGCCGGCGTCGCAGCGCCGGCCTGCAGCTGAAGCTTGACTATGCCTATGACCTTCTTAGCCATGGTGGCGGTACCTCCTAAGCTCCCTCGCCGGTCCGCCACCGAGCGAGGTCCTGGCGCTTCCCTCTCCGTGCCGCCTCATGCGCGCACGACCTGTGAGAAGTCGAGTTCCACGGGGGTCTCGCGACCGAATATCGACACCAGCACCTTGAGCGTGCCGCGCTCTTGGTTCACGTCCGAGACGATGCCCGTGAAGTCGGCGAACGGCCCGCTGGTGACCTGGACCATGTCGCCGACGTTGAAGGTCACCTTGACCTTGGGCGTCTCGCGGGTGCCCGTGATTCCAAGGGTGCCCAGCATGCGGGCCTCCTCGTCGGGACTGAGCGGCACGGCGCGCGTCGACGAGCCGACGAAACCGGTCACGCCCGGTGTGTACCGCACGACCTCCCAGGCTTCGTTCGGCTCCTCCACGTTGTCACCCAAGTCCATCTGCACGAAGATGTAGCCGGGGAAGAGCATGCGCTTGACGATCTCGTCCTTGCTGCTCGCCCCCCGCTCTACGATCTCCTCCTTCGGCACCACGACCTGGTAGATGTTGTCGGTCGCACCGAGCGATCGGGCCCGGTTCAGGATGTTCTCGCGCACCTTGTCCTCGTGCCCGACATAGGTGTGAACGGCGTACCATTCGATGCTCATTGGGACCTCTCGCGCTGGCCGCAACGGCGGCGCGGGACGCACCGCCTGCGACGGGCCGACGCGCTCAGGTGAGCAACCCGATCAGGTTACCCAGCGTGGTGTCGGCGAACAGCAGGAACAGGGCCGTGATGAGGACGAAGACCAGCGTGGCCTGAGTCGACTGGAGGACCTCTTCGCGGGTCGGCCAGGTGACGCGCGCCAGCTCCGCACGTGAGTTTCGCAGGTAGTTCAGCAGACGCTTCACGCCTAGACCTTGACCTCGCGGTGGACCGTGTGCTTGCGTTGATGCGAGCAGTACTTGCGCAACTCCAGCTTGGCGCTGGTGTTGCGGCGGTTCTTGTGGCTCGCGTAGTTGCGCCGCTTGCACTCGGTGCACTCGAGCAGGAGCCGGATTCTTACGTCACTGGCCATGCAGGCCTCCCAAACTCGATAGTGTAACAGTTCCAGGTCGCCTCGTCACCCCCCGGGCTAACAAACCACCCGGAACGGCCGGAGACCCGTCGCACGTAACGCTTGCGCTGCCGCGAACGAACGGGGTGCTCGAGGCACCCGCGCTCGCCCAGCGAGCGTGCTCGCCAAGCGAGCGTGCTCTTGGGTCTCCTACTTGGTCACGGCGGTGACGACACCAGCACCAACCGTACGACCACCCTCCCGAATCGCGAACCGCAACCCCTCCTCCATCGCGATCGGCTTAATCAACTCAACAACCAACTCCACATTAT
>SKSV01000367.1 GCA_007122815.1 Trueperaceae bacterium
CCGCCTCGAGCGCGTAGCGCGCGCTAGCGAACTCTTCGGGTGTGACGTGCCAGTCGTAGCGGACTCGCGTGCCCGCCTCGGCAAGCGCCAGTGGTCGTAGCTCCGCCGGGTAGACCAGCGCGTACTGCTCACTCGCGAGTCGCACCGGGCCCACGCGGTTGTCGACCACCAGACCTGCCTCGTCGTCGACGACCAAGACCCCGACGCGCCCGCTACCTGCGAAACCCGGTCCGGTGACCACCGCCACCTGGTCAGCGAAAGGTGCACCGCGGGCGGCCACCAGCACACCGTCGAGGAAGACGCTGTATGAGGCCACGACCCTGTCGATCATGGGGCCGCGGGCGCCGAAGGCCACCACGGCACGGCCGCGAGACGGCAACGAGAGGAGTTCGTGGTCCACCATCAGCATCCCGATCACCTGTCGAGTGACCGTGTCGAAGTAGCCGCCGTTGATGGCGGCGAACGCACCCGAGGCCCAGCGGTCCGTGCTGCGCGCCTCGCCCGGCGCTCCCACCACGCGCCACTCCCCGACCCCCGGTGCTACGTCCAGCACGTGCACCCAGCTTGGTCCCGAAGCGCCGTCGGCCTGCAGGCGCCGGTAGGTGACGCCCTCCGTCAAGGTCTGGCTGGTTTCGGGTCCTAGCGGTGGCCTCTCGCGCGCGAGGTCGAGCACGACGCGCGTCGGGCCGGCCAGGGCGAAGAGCTCGTAGCTGAACTCGCCGGCGTCGACCTCGACGGCAGTGCCGTGCGCGTCTTGCCTGAGGCGCACTTCCACCCCAGCGTAGGAGCTCTCGAGGCCCACGGGCAACAGCAGCGGCGGAAGGGTGAAGTGCAGCGACTCGCCAGCTCGAACCTCGCCGCTTCGCTCGAGGCCGGCGAGCTGGACGGCGTCGAGCCCTGGCACGTCGAGAACGACGCGCACCTGTGCGTCTCCGGCGAAGCGCACCGCCTCCAACACCGGCACGTGCAGCCCCAACGCCGAGAGGAGGGCGGGGCTGCCGTAGACCTCGCCGTCACGGATCTCCGGAGCGGGCGCGTCGAGGTCGGCCAACCAGCCGAAGCCCGAGACGTAGACGAGTTCCTGGCCGCCGGCCCGTAAGACGATGGCGCCGTCCTCGACGCTCGCCACCGCCCCAGGGATGCGCACCTGGGTCTCTTCTTGCCCGGACTGAGCCGCGGCGTTCCCGAGGAGCGCCACGAGGCTCAGGTGGAGCACGGTCAGGAACGCTGCGAGGTTGCGCCGAGCGCTTCGCCGGGTGGCTGCCATCACGCCGGATGCTTCCGCGCCAGCGCTTGAAAAGGGTGAGAGGTGGAACTCAACGATCGCGTAGCAGCGCCTGCAACAGGGGCTCGACGGAGATGCCGGCGCCGAGCACGTGCGCCAGCGCGATGTGGAGCCGGTGAGCGTCTACGTCGCGGCGGTCGAGGCTCAGCGCGCCGGATGTCAGCGCCTGCCTGCGCAGGTCCGAGACGGCTTCCGGGACCAGGTCGACAAGCGTCAGGTGCGGTCCGAGCACCGCGCTGGGGACGTCGAGGGTGCGATCGGTGCGCACGATGAGGTCGGCTTCCTCGAGGAAACGCGCGCTGATCGGGTCGTCCGCGACGGTAGCGAGCACGTCCGTGGAGGCCGCCAGGCGAGGTACGAGGCGCTCGGCTTCCGGTCGGGACCTCGCCAGCAGCGTGAGGTGCCGGGCGCCGCAAGAAGCCAGCTCGCGCGCGACGGAGTGAGCCTCCCGGCCGCCGCCGAGCACGACCGCGCCGGCTCCCCGGGGGTCCCACACGCGTGCGCGTAGCGCTTGCATCACCGCGCGCCCCACGTGGTAATCAGCTACGACCCCCGCCTGCGTGACGGTGAGGGTGTCGGCCGCCTTGGCCTCGCTGGCCTCGAGCGAGGAACGGTCAGCGAGCGCGAGCGCCTCGCCCTGGTCGTTGTGGTCGAAGACCAAGGCGCCCGCGAACTCGAGCGCCTTCAGGGCGGGCACCCAATCGCGCGGACGACCAGCTGGTATCAGGTGGAGGAGGAAGCGGCCGGCGTCGTCGTGGTAGCCGCGTAGGGCATGTGAGAAGTCGTTGTCGGAGCTGACGACGGCCACCAAGTGCATGTGTGCCAGTATGTCACGCGCTGCGCGCGGCGCGAGCGGCGGGCTGCGGCGCTCGTGCTACCATAACTCCGCCGCTCGGAGCCGTCCAGCACGTGCCTCCGGGCCGTCAGCCGGCCCCCCTGCCGGCACGCGAGGTGATACATGCAGGTGGTGCTACCCGACGGCAAGCGACTCGACCTCTCCGAGCGCGCCACTGGCGCCGACGTTGCCGCTGCGATCGGCCCCGGTCTGGCGCGAGCTGCGCTCGGCTTGCGCGTGGACGGACGCCTCAGCGACCTCCACAGCGAGGTTCCCCCGGAAGCCAGCGTTCAGGTGCTGACCGGCCGCGACCCTGAGGTCCTCGAGTTGATGCGGCACACGCTGGCGCACGTGCTCGCCCAAGCCGTGCGCGAGCACCTTCGCGCCGAAGGGCACCCGGCGGACTCCATCCGGCTCGGCATCGGGCCGGTGATCGAGCACGGCTTCTACTACGACTTCGACTTGCCGCGCAGCCTCACGCCCGAGGACCTCCCGGTCATCGAGGAGAGGATGCGCGCGATCATCGCCGCCGACCTGCCGTTGCGACGTTCGGTGACGCCGCGTGAGGAGGCGCTCGAGCATTACCGGGAGCTCGGCGACCCTTACAAGGTCGAGCTGATCGAGGACCTCCCGGAGGACGTCGCCATCAGCTTCTACGAGCAGGGGGGAAGCGAGGGGTTCATCGACCTCTGCCGGGGCCCGCACGTGCCGCGCACGGGCGTGTTGCCCCAGCACTTCCGCCTCACCTCGCTCGCGGGCGCCTACTGGCGCGGCGACGAGACCAGGCCCATGCTGCAGCGCGTCTACGGGGTCGCCTTCAGCGGCGCGGAGGAGCTCGAGAAGCACCTCTGGCAGCTCGAGGAGGCCAAGAGGCGTGATCACCGCAAGCTCGGCGCCGAGCTCGACATCTTCACGCTGGACGAGGACATCGGCCCCGGCCTCCCGTTGTGGCTCCCGCGCGGCACCGTGATCGTGGAGGAGCTCGAGCGGCTCGCGCACGAGGTCGAGACGCGCGCGGGCTACCAGCACGTACGCAGCCCGCACCTGACCAAGGAGCAGCTCTTCATCAAGAGCGGTCACCTCCCTTACTACGCCGAGAGCATGTTCCCGGCGATGGTCGTCGACGATCAGAAGTACTACGTGAAGCCGATGAACTGCCCGTTCCACCACAAGATCTACGCCGCGCGTCCGCGCTCGTACAGGGACCTACCGCTGCGCCTCGCCGAGTACGGCACCTGCTACCGCTACGAGGACCACGGCGCGCTGATGGGCCTGATGCGGGTGCGCAGCATGCAGATGAACGACGCGCACATCTACTGCACCGAGGAACAGTTCGAGAGCGAGTTCATGGCCGTGATCGACCTGTACCTCGAGTACTTCG
Organism: Trueperaceae bacterium; assembly: GCA_007122815.1. Lineage (GTDB taxonomy): Bacteria > Deinococcota > Deinococci > Deinococcales > Trueperaceae > CSSed10-48. The sequence goes on from SKSV01000367.1 coordinate 3,502, forward strand.
AGCTCTTCGGCATCGACTCGTACGAGATGCGGCTCTCCAAGCACGCCCCCGAGGGCTTGGGCAAGAAGTACGTGAACGAGCCCGAGCTCTGGCTGCGCACCGAGGCGATGGCGCGTAGGGCGCTGGAGCGCGGTGGGGTCCGCTTCGTGGAGGCCGATGACGAGGCGGCCTTCTACGGGCCGAAGATCGACGTGCAGATCACCAGCGCGATCGGGCGAGAGTTCACCCTGGCGACGAACCAGGTCGACTTCTCGCAGCCGGCGCGCTTCGACCTCACCTACGTCGACGAGGACGGCCAACGCAAGACGCCCTTGTGCTTGCACCGCGCCCCGCTGTCGAC
>SKSV01000413.1 GCA_007122815.1 Trueperaceae bacterium
CGACGATGGTGCCGATCGATACCGCCGCTCACCTCACCCAACCCCAGGAAGGTCTCCGACGCCTCGCGCCTGAAGGTGTGCCGCACGCCGCGCCCACCACCGGCAGCGCTGCGGTAGGCCAGCTGCGGCAGGTCCGCGAGCACCGGTGTGCCATCGGGCAGGCAGTAGCGCAGCGCGAACGGATCGAGCGAGACCTCCACCAGCACGCCTTCGCCGCGCAGCGTCACCTGGCGATCGTCGTCCTGCACCAGCGGCTCCGGGCAGGAGAAGACCGAGAGGTCGTCGCGCTCCCTGCCCTGGTGCGGCGCGTCGCCCGCGCTCCCCACCACGGCCCAGGTCCGGGTCACGCGCGGGGCGCCCTCGGGGAACCACTGCAGCCGCGCGACGTCGCTCTCCAGCAGCGTCAGCTGCGCCCGCGCCGGACCGTCGAGCGCCTCGAACAGCAGCCGCGGCCCCGCGCGACCCGTGAAGCGCATCGCGCCCTGCTCACGCCAGGGGTCAGCCATCGAGTTCCACCTCCGCACGATCTCCCGTCACCAGCACTCGCTGCCGCCTCCCGTCCGCGAGGGGTCGCTGCAGCTCGCATTCACCCCACGGCGGCCGGCGCGCCCCACCACCGGGTGTAAGCCCGAGTCCGCCGAGCAGCATGGCGCCGACCGGCATGGCGCTCCAGGCGTTCGACGGCGAGCCCGCCGGGTACGGCGGCGAGTGGTACTCGACGGGTGTGGTCCACCCCCGACCGAGCCCGTAGGTCCACCAGCGCGTCAACGGGTAACGCCATCCCGGTAGGTCCCTGCGCATGCGCTGCTCGGCGTAGACGCCGTCCCAGAACGGCCAATCCGCACCGTTGTGGTAGCGGTAGGCGAAGCGGCTCTTGGCGCGGCGACGCACCCACGAAGAGTACGGCGGGAAGACGTTCATGACGCCCCAATCCCCGTAGGGTTGGCGCGCGTTGTTGCGCGTCTCGAGCGTGGCGCGCACGCTCTCGAGCACCTTCTGGGCCTGCGCGTCGTCCGCGAGGTCGTACCTGAGCGCCGTGAGCGTGTCGATCGCCAGGTGCGCCTCGGCTCTCCCGTCAGGCTCACGGAACTCGACGAAGTGCCCGAGCGCCTCGGACCACAACAGGCGCCGCGCGCCCTCGCGCAACGCCCTCGCGCGGGTGCGGTAGAGCGCGGCCCGCTCCGGGTCACGAGCAGCTATCAGCTGAGCGACGCGCGTCAAGGCCCCGTGGTAGAGGCCAGCCAGGTACGTCACGTGACCGCCCCGGTAGACGTTGTCGGCCCAGTCTCGGTCGTGAGGGGGTTTGACCGGGATGCCGGCGGCGTCGCAAGCCGCGTGGGTCCGCTCGAGCGCCGCGTGGACGAGCGCGCCCAGGCTCACGCCGTCCACGCTCCACGAGAACGAGCTCGGGTCGGCGGTCCAGTCCGCCACGTCGCACAGCAGCAGCACGAAGTAGAGCGGAGAGTCGACGTGGTCGGCCCACCACTCCGAGTCGCGTGGGTGGTCTCGCGCGAGCTCGGGGTCCGCCTCACGCAGAGCCCGCCAGCTGCGCTCCCCGGCTGCCGCCGCGACCACCACCCCGCTCGGAGCTTCACCATCGCGATGCACTCCGCGCGCCAGGCAGAGGAGCTGCTCGCGAGCCAAGCCCGGAGCGAGCGGCAGCAGCGCCTGCAGCGCCCAGTAGCTGTCGCGGTAGTAGGTGCGCGGAGGCAGGGTGTAGTTGGACCCCGCCGCCAGGCCCGCGAAGCGGCCGTTCGCGAGCGTCTTCCGCGCCGAGAACGCAGCGTGCAGCCCGTGCAGCACCAGCGACTGCAGCACGGCATCGGGCACCCGGAACGCGCTGCGCAGCCACTCCTGGTAAGCCTCGAGCTCGCCTTCGGCGCGCGCCGGGTCGGAGCACGCCGACGCCACGGCGGCCGCCACCTCCGAAGCGTCAGCGCCAGCCGCCACGACGGCCACCCCGCCACTGCCGAACGCCACGCTGCCACGCGGTCCCGCGCAGCCGCCGGGGGCACGCAAGACCGTCTGCGACCAGTCTCCAACCAGCCTCCAACCGTCCCCGAGCCTCTCGAGATGAGGCGCTGAAGGGAAGCCTGGAGGCGCGCCGCGCGGCCTGACGAGCCTCAGCCGGGGAAGCTCACCTCGACCCCGCAGCACCAGCGCCGGTGTTCGTGGCAGCGCCGACACGCTCAACCAGCCGCTGGACCACCTCAGCGTCACGCGGTTCGGGGTCACCTCCACGTGAGCGTCAGCGGGCAGCTCGCGCGAGAAGCGCACGTCGGCTGCCCGGCCGCTTCCCCACACGACCAATCCGTGGAGTCCCGCGCGCGTGAAGAGAGCCTGCAGGCGCTCGCCCGAAAGGGCGACGCGCACGGGACCGGTCCCCACGAGCGAACCGTCCGAGCGTGCCTCCAGGCGACCGCTCACGATCGCCTCGCAAGCCTCGCCAGGGCCCTACATGACACGTCCCTGACACTGTTCGCGAGCCTACCGGGCTTTGACTCCATGCTGCTGCCACCGTATACTCAGTTCGAATCATCTGCAAGGCATGTAGCGGGGAGCCCGAGACTTGGGTCCCGGCCCGCAACACGCGACCACAGGAGGTCACGATGTCCAGACGTTTCCGGATCACGACCCTGTTCACCGCGGCGCTGCTGCTCCTAGGTGCAGCTCTCGCCCAGACCGAACTCCGCGTCACCTGGTACGACGACGGCGTCGAGGGGCAGGTGCTGCGCGACCTGCTCGACCGCTTCGAGGCCGAGAACCCCGACATCCGCGTCGTGGTCGACACCGTGCCCTACGCCACCGGCATCCTGCAGTCACTGCCCCTGCAGCTCGCCTCCGGTGAGGCCGCCGACATGGCGCGCGTCACCAACCTCGGTGGGCTGTCGCAGTACTTCCTCGACATGCGCCCGTACCTGAGCGACCCGGACTACTGGGAGACCAACTTCGGTCCGTTCCTGGATTGGATGCGTGCGGAGGGCTCCGACGCGATCCCCGGGTTCATGACGCAGCTCACCGTCACCGGGCCCTTCATCAACCGCACGCTCTTCGACCAGGCCGGCGTCGAGGTCCCCACGGGCGACACCACCTGGGAGGAGTGGGCCGAGGCCACCCGCGCCGTCGCGGCCGCCACCGGCACCCCATACGGCATGGCTATGGACCGCACCGGTCACCGCCTCGCCGGCCCGGCGATCAGTCAAGGCGCGCAGTTCTTCGGTGAGGACGGTCACGCGAGCATCGACGACGAAGGCATGCGCAGCATGATCCAGCTGATGGTCGACTGGCACGCCGACGGCACGATGGACCCAGAGGTCTGGATCGCCGCGGGCGGCGGCTACGCGGCCGCCAACGAGCCGTTCATCAACGCCCAGATCGTGCTCTACATGTCCGGCAGTTGGCAGGTCGGCCAGTTCAACGAGCTGATCGGCGACGCCTTCGACTGGGAGGTCGTGCCCAACCCCTGCGGCCCGGCAGCCTGCACCGGCATGCCCGGCGGCGCCGGCCTGGTCGCCATCGCCGACACCGACCACCCCGCAGAGGTCGCCCGCGTGATGGAGTACCTGGCCCAGGAAGACGTGATGGCGGAGTTCTACGCGCGCACGCTCTTCATCCCCGGCCACCTGGGATTGGCCGAAGCCGGCATCGACTTCGAGACGGACGTCGAACCCGCCGCGCAGGCGCTGGCCATGTTCTCCAGCGAGGTGCCCAAGCTGCACCCCGTCGCTTACGACTTGCAGGCCTACCCCTTCAACTTCGTGGTGTTCGACAGCATCCGCGACCGCCTCACCCAGGTCTTCGTCGGTGAGCTGACCCTCGACGAGGCGCTCGAGCGCGCCC
>SKSV01000226.1 GCA_007122815.1 Trueperaceae bacterium
GAGTTCCACGTCTTCGACGAGGTCCGTTACTCCTCAGGTCTCGCTCACAGCTACTACTACCTCGAGAGCGCCGAGGGGCTCGGTCCCGATCACCACGACCTACCTCGCTTCGGCACGCAGAAGGGTTACCACCGCATCTCCCCTGAGGACGGCTACGAGGCGCTCAGGCACGAGATCGCCTCGTCGTTGGAGGGCATCGGCGTCCCCGTCAAGTACCACCATCACGAGGTAGGTGCGTCGCAGCACGAGATCGAGCTCGACCTGATGCCTCTGGCGCGGGCCGCGGACATGGTGGCGGTGGCGAAGTGGCTGATACGCAGCGTGGTCGCGAAGCACGGGCTGCGCGTGACGTTCATGCCCAAGCCGATCTACGGCGCGGCGGGCAACGGCATGCACGTGCACCAGTACCTGGAGCGTGGCGGCCGAACCCTGTTCGCGGGTGACGTACTGTACGGACTCACCGAGGTTGCGCTCGCGTACACCGCGGGTCTGCTGGAGCACAGCCTTAGCGGGTCGCTGCTGGCGTTCACGAACCCCTCGACCAACTCCTACCGCCGCCTCGTCCCAGGCTTCGAAGCGCCCGTGGGTGCGACCTTCGCCGAAGCGTCCCGCGAGGCGTCGGTGCGCGTTCCCGGGTACCTCAAGGCAGCCGAGCGGCGCATCGAGTACCGCACCGGGGACGCCTCCGCCAACATCCATTACGCTCTGAGCGCGATGCTCCTCGCCGGGATTGACGGGGTACGCAAGGGCTCGGACCCGCTCGCCCTCGGGTTCGACCGTGCTAGCGAGGCCAAGGTCTTCCCGCTCTCCCTGGACGCCGCGATGGACGGGCTCGAGCAGGATCACGATTACCTGATGCCTGCCTTCCCGCGGTCGCTGATAGAGCTCTGGACGTCCCTCAAGCGCTCCGAAGCCCGCACCGTGTACGACGCCCCCACACCGCAGGAGTACGAGCTGTACTTCAACGTCTGAGGCACTCAGCAGAGGCATGGCTCGCCGCCATGGCGGTAGCGGGTAGCTGCCGAACCGAGGCGATCGCGTGGCGTGGGTAGACTCTGCGCATGCCACAGGAGGCGCCACTAGTCTCCCGAATCGGCCTGGGGTTGGCCGCGCTCGGGCGGCCGGGGTACATCAACCTCGGCCGCGACGCCGATCTCGGCGCCGACAGGAGCGTCGCAGCGATGGAGGCCCGTGCTCGCGCGGTGCTCGACGAGGCCTGGCGCTCCGGAGTGCGGTACTTCGACGCGGCCCGCTCCTACGGGCGGGCCGAGGAGTTCCTGGGCGGCTGGCTCGCTGCGCGCGCGATCGCGCCGGAAGCGGTGACGGTGGGCTCGAAGTGGGGCTACACGTACACCGGGGGTTGGCGAGTGGACGCCGACACGCACGAGGTCAAGGAGCACTCCCGGGCGGTCCTCGCGCGCCAGTGGCTCGAGACGCACCAGCACCTCGGCGAACACCTGGACCTCTACCAGGTCCATTCCGTGACGCTGGAGAGCCCGGTGCTCGAGGAGGACGCCCTGATGAGAGACGTGGCGGCCCTCCGGGAGCACGGGATCCGGCTCGGCTTGTCGACCAGCGGCCCCGAGCAGGCGCGCGTGGCGGAGCTCGCCTCGCGCCTGCGAGTGGACGGCGTGAGGCTCTTCGACACGGTGCAGGTGACCTGGAACCTCCTCGAGCGCGCTGCCAGCGACGCTCTAGCGGAGGCTCACGCCGCCGGTTTGGGCGTGATCGTCAAGGAGGCGTTGGCCAACGGCCGGCTCACGGGTAGCAACGACGATCCGAGCTTCTCGCAAGCGCGCTCGCTGCTGGACTCACAAGCGCGTCGCTTGGGTACCTCGGTCGACGCCCTCGCCATCGCCGCCGCGCTCGCACAGCCGTGGGCTGACGTGGTGTTGAGCGGAGCGGTCGACATCGATCAACTGCGCTCGAACCTGCGAGCGCTGGAGGTCAGCTGGGACGACGAGGCGAACGAGCGCCTGGACACCCTGGTCGAGTCACCCGAGGAGTACTGGGAGCTCCGCTCCGAGCTGTCCTGGAACTGACGCGAGCGCTGGGCCGCGCGGCCATCGCAGGCGCAGCCAAGCGCGTTCGCGTCAACGCTGCGAGCGGATCATAGGGCGCCTCAGGCGAGGAGCTCCCTCAGGGCGGCCCCGAGCGCTGCGGGCACACGTTCTCGCAGGCGCTCGGGGCGGGCGAGCTGCTCGGCGATGAGGCGCGTGGCGAACGGCTGGGCGGACGCCACCACGTCGATGTCGGGGTAGAGGGCGCGGGCCACGCCCTCGACCGTGACCAACGCCTTTATCAAGAGGCCGTACCCCTCGGGAACGGCTATGCGGCGGTCGGCTAACATGGCGAGGAAGCCGAGCGCGAACCCGCGCACGTCGGATCGCTCGGGGTCCGCCAGGTGCCGACGCATCAGCCCGGCCACCTCGGCTCGGACTTGACGCTCCTCGCTGGCCGGAACCTCCAGGCCGAGCTCGCGCGAGTAACGCAGCGCCCGCTCGGCATCGAAGTAGGCCGTAGCCGCAAGGACCTGCGCGATCGCGAAGCGCTGGCCGGGGGTCGTGCGACCCGTGATGCCGAAGTCGAGGTAGCAGATGCGGCCGTCAGGCGTCACGAGGAGGTTGGCTGGGTGGAGGTCGGCGTGGTAGCGCCCGAACACCAGGACCTGGCGCATGAACACCTCGGCGCCATGCGAGGCCAGCGTCCGAGCGTCTATGCCGGCGCGCTGCGCTTCGCCGAGGTCGGATAGCCGCCAGCCCTCCACGTACTCCGTGGTGAGCACCCTCCGCGTGGTGTGGCGCCACACGACTCTCGGCACGACGACGAGGTCGTCGTCGGCGAAATCGCGAGCGAAGCGCTCCGCGAAGCGGGCCTCGTTGCGGAGGTCGAGCTCGGCCCTCAGGCTCGCTTCGAGCTCGCCCAGCAGGCCGGCGGGTCTCAGCCGTGCGAGTCGAGGTACCCGTTCGGCGAGCTTCACGAGGCGCCTGGCGAGCGCGACATCGGCGTCGATGGAGGTCTCGACACCAGGGCGGATGACCTTCACCGCCAGGCGCGTGCCGGCCCGGAGCGTCTTCCCGCTCACCGTGCGGTAGTCGCTCGAGAGGGTGGCCTGGTGGACCTGCGCGATCGAGGCGGTGGCGATGGGCTCCGGGTCGAAGGTGGCGAAGAGGCTCTCTGGTGGCGCCCCGAGCTCGCTGGCCAAGCGGCTCCTGACCTGGCCTGCGGGCACCTCTGGAACTCGGTCCCTGAGCTTTTCGAGCTCGAAGATCACCTCGGGAGGGAAGGCGTCGGGCCGGACCGAGGCGAGCTGACCCAGCTTGATGAAGGTCGCGCCGAGTTCCTCACATGCCAGTCGCAGCTCGCGACCGTAGACGGCGCGCCGCGCGCGGGCTGGGCGGGTACCGAGGCCGGCACCCCAAGCGGCTCGAGCTGATCGCTCGAGGGAGACGGCGGCGATGGTGCGTGCTCGTTTGGACAAGTGTGCTAGCCCTCGTGTCGCGCTGCCAGGGCGTCGACCGAGGCCTGCAGCGACTCGACCGCCCCGCGCAACTCGGCCAGCTCGAAGCGTAGGGCCTCGAGCACGCGCTCGGCGTCAGGCTCGCGGTCGCGGCCACCGACCGCCCGCGCCCCGGCCTCTCGGGACCCGGCCTCTCGGGGCGCTGCCAGCTCCCGCTTGAGGAGTTCCTTCTCCTCCGACACCAGCGCCGCCAGGGCGTCCACGAAAGCCTCGGGACCCAAGCGTTGCTCGCCCTCCCGGAGCGCGTCTGTCGCGTCGAACTCCTGGCCGCGTGCGACCGCAGCCTTCCAGCCCTCGTCGGCGCTCTCGTGGA